>CAXAWD010000165.1:0-7491 GCA_963972325.1 uncultured Acidimicrobiaceae bacterium | reverse complement strand
ACATGGCGGCGCTGATCGAGGCCGCGGTCGGTGCCGGGACGTCCCCCTCCCGCCTCGTGGTCGCCGGCGCCAACCGACGGATGGTCACCCAGCTCGCTCGCCGACACGAAGCGTCGACGGCCGGCGTCGATGGTGTCGGCTTCGCCGGTGCGGCCGACGCCGGGCTCCAGCTCATCGCTGCACTCGAGCGCAGCGCCCCGGGCGACCGGATCGTCGTCGCCATCGTCGGCGACGGGCTCGAGCTGGTCGAACTCACCGTCACCGAACGCATCGCCGACTGGTCGGACAGCCGCCCCCCGCTGTCCGACTGGCTCACCCGTCGCACCTCGGCGCTCTACGCCGACGTGCTGACGTGGCGAGGCTTCCTCGAACGTCAGCTGCCCCGTCGGCCCGAGCCGCAGGCACCTGCCGGCCCTCCGTCGTTGCGCTCGGTCGGCTGGAAGTTCGGCCTGCGCGGCGGCCGCTGCGAACACTGCGGTGCTGTCCACGCGCCGGCCGAGGCCCGGTGCCGTGGGTGCGGTTCGTCCGACCCCCAGACGCCGCACGAGTTCACCGCCCCGGCGACGATCGTGACGATGACCGTCGACCACCTCGCGTTCTCGCCGGCACCGCCGACCACGGTCGCGGTGGTCGACCTCGGCGAAGGTGCCCGGGCGGCGTTCGAACTCGCCGACACGAACCCGACCGAACTGTCGATCGGTGACGTCGTCGAACCCACGTTCCGGCGGTTGTTCACCGCCGGCGGTGTCCACGACTACTTCTGGAAGATGAGGCCGCCGAGGTTCGCGGCCGCGACCGACAACCGAGGTGCAGCCTGATGGGAAGTCTCCGAGACCGCGTCGCGATCGTCGGGATGGGGTGTACCCCGTTCCGCGAGCACTGGGACCGATCGGTCGACGACCTGCTCGTCGACGCAGTGACCGACTGCATGGATTCGGTCGAACAGCCACGTGAACTGTCCGACGTCGAGGCGTTCTGGGTCGGAACCCAGGGGTCCGGTATGGCGGGTGTGACACTCAGCCGACCACTCGGGATCGTCGCGCCGGTCACCCGGGTCGAGAACTTCTGCGCCACCGGCTCGGAGTCGATGCGCAACGCCGCGTTCGCCGTCGCGAGCGGCGCCTACGACGTCGTGATGGCCGTGGGCGTCGAGAAACTCAAGGACTCGCCGTACTCGGGGCTGACCGCCGCGTGGCCTCCGTCCGACGGCACCCGGGTCGACTTCACGGCGCCGGCATCGTTCAGCCTGTTGGCGCCCGCGTACGCCGAGCGCTACGGCCTCGACGAGGCGAAGCTGCGCGAGGTCCTGACGCACATCGCCTGGAAGAACCACCAGAACGGTGCGAAGAACCCCCGCGCGCAGTTCCGCAAGGCGGTCGCCAAAGAGGTCATCGACGCCTCCCCGAAGATCGCCGGGCCGCTCGGTGTGTTCGACTGCTCGGGCGTTGCCGACGGCGCCGCCGCGGCGCTGCTCGTCCGCGCCGAAGATGCCCACCGCTACACCTCGTCGCCGATCTACCTCAAGGGCATGTCGCTGCAATCGGGTTCGGGCGCCGGCCTCCGCCGCGACGACGTCGGGTTCACGAGTTTCCCCGAGGTGGTCGCATCGGCCGCCGACGCGTACCGTCAGGCAGGCGTGACCGATCCTCGTCAGGAGATCTCGTTCGCCGAGGTGCACGACTGTTTCACGCCGACGGAGTTGGTGCTGATGGAAGACCTCGGGTTCTCGGAGCCGGGCACCGCGTGGAGCGACGTTCTCGACGGCTTCTTCGATCTCGACGGAGGGCTCCCGGTCAACCCCGACGGCGGTCTGAAGTCGTTCGGCCACCCGATCGGTGCGTCGGGCCTGCGCATGATGTTCGAGTGCTGGCTCCAGTTGCGCGGCGAGGCGGAAGATCGGCAGCTCGCCGACCCGTCGCTCGGTGTGACCCACAATCTCGGCGGCCAACCGGGCGAGTGCGTCTCGTTCGTGTCGGTGGTCGGCAACCAGCTCAGCGTGTGAGCTCACGAATCTGGAGGAAGTCATGGACGAACAAGCGGTGAGTCTGCTCGGCGACGTGGTCCTGGTGACCGGTGCGGGCCGTGGCATCGGGCGCGCCCACGCGTTGCTCGCGGCGGAGCGCGGTGCGCGCGTCGTCGTGAACGACGCAGGTGTCTCGCTCGACGGTGGCGACGGTGAGAGTCCGGCCGAATCGGTCGCGAACGAGATTCGGGAGGCCGGTGGCGAAGCGCTCGTCAGCACGCATCGGATCGATGACAGCGCCGCCGCATCCGAGCTGGTCGCGTCGACCATCGACGAGTTCGGACGGGTCGACGCCGTGATCCACAACGCAGGCATCCTGCGCGACCGGACGCTGCACTCCCTCAGCGACGACGACATCGAACAGGTACTGGCGGTCCATCTCGTCGGAGCGTTCAACGTGTTGCGGCCCGCCGTGGCACAGATGCGTGAGCAGCGCTACGGGCGCGTGGTGCTGACCGCCTCGGCCTCGGGGCTGCTCGGCAACTTCGGCCAGTCGAACTACGGGGCGGCGAAGATGGGCCTCGTCGGTCTGATGAACGTTCTCGCCGCCGAAGGCGCGTCCCGCAACATCCTGGTCAACACGATCGCACCGAGTGCGCGGACCCGTATGACCGAGGACCTGCTGGGTGGGCTGGCCGATGCGCTCGATCCGGCTCACGTGGCGCCGCTCGCGGTGTATCTCTCCTCGCGCCAGAGCGAGGTCAACCGGGAGATCTTCTCGGTCGGTGGGGGCCGCTACGCGAGGTTCTTCATCGGGGTGGCGCCCGGTTGGTGCAGCGGTGCCGATCAGGTCGCCTCCGTCGACGACATCGCGGCCAACCTGGGCGACATCCGATCGCTCGACGGGTACGTCGTTCCCGAGTCGACCGCGCCGGAGTTCGAGTTCTTGCGGGCCGCGGTGTCCGCCGACGGTCCCGGGCCCGTCCTGCGCTGAACCGGTCCGTCGGGCGCGTTCGGGCGGGTCAGCGCAACGGTCGCTCCGGCATTCGATAGCCGCCCGCCGCGAGGTGGGCGGCGACGGCGCGGGCCTCGTCGGCGACCGATGCGGCTTCGGCCGGATCGTCCATCAGGCGCTTGATGGACTCGAGCGCGGTCGCGTCGAGTCCGGCAAGGCGATCGTGTAGGTCGTCCACCGTCCGACCGAGACCGTCGTCATCGACCACGATCGACACGAGCCCTGCCCGGTGGGCGGCGTCGGCGTCGAGTTCGCCGTCGCCGAGCAACAGCCAGGCGGCCACGGCACGGGGGAGGCGGCGGGTGAGGCGGGCGGTCGCACCGAACGCGGGCACGAAGCCGAACCGAGCGTGCCGGTCGGCGAACCGCGCGGACCGTCCGGCGACGACCAGGTCGCAGGCGGCAACGAGTTCGAGTCCTCCTGCGGCCGCGAGGCCGTGGACGACCGCGACGCTCACGAGTCGGCCCGTCGCCAGTCGGTCGGCGAACTCGCGGGCCAGCGTGAAGTGGGCGAGGAGGTCATCGGGACGATCGAGCAGGCCGATGCTCTCGGTGACGTCCGCTCCGGCGCAGAAGGCGGTGCCGGCGCCCGAGATCGAGAACGCGACGCAGTCCGGATCGGCCTCGGCCCGGTCGAGTTCGCGATGCAGTGCGACCACGGTGGCGTGATCGAGGGCGTTGCCGCGGTCGGGCCGGTCGAGTGTGACGCTCCGGGTCCGTCGGTGGACGGCGACACGGACGGTGTCGCCGGGCGTGTCGTTCGGTTGGCCGTCGGCGGAGCTCATGGATACTATGCTTCCATACCGACCGGATGGTATGTAATCCGGAGCAGTGGGGAGACATGGACTTCTACGAATCGCCAGACCAGCAGGCCTTCCGTGCCCAGGCACGCGCCTGGATCGACTCCGTCATCGGTGACCGGCCGTACCCGGCACCACGGGACCAGGGGGAGCGTGAGGCCGACGCCCGCTGGTTCCAGGAACGGATGTACGCCGACGGATGGGTCGGCCTGAGCTGGCCGACGGAGTACGGCGGGCGGGGCCTGACCGCCGCCGAGGAGTCGATCTTCAACGAGGAGGCGGCGCTCGTCGGGGCGCCGCTGCCGATCAACAACATCGGCATCAACCTCGCCGGCCCGACGATCATGGTGCACGGCAACGAGGACCAGAAGCAGCGCTATCTCGACAAGATCCTGTCGGGTGAGCAGATCTGGTGCCAGGGTTTCTCCGAGCCGGGCAGCGGCTCCGACCTCGCCAGTCTGGCCACCCGCGCCGAGCGGGTCGACGGTGGTTGGAGAATCACGGGTCAGAAGGTCTGGACGTCGTGGGGCCACCTCGCCCAGAAGTGCTTGCTGCTCGCTCGCACCGACCCCGACGCTCCCAAGCACGCCGGCATCTCGTACTTCCTCGCCGACACCGACGAGATCGACATCCGACCGCTGGTGATGATCAACGCCGACGCCGAGTTCAACGAGATGTTCATCGACGATCTCTTCGTCCCCGACGAGGACGTGCTGGGTGAGATCGGCGAAGGATGGCGGTACGCCCTGTCGACCCTCGGCTTCGAACGCGGCACGATCGGCTTCAACCTCCAGGTCTGGGCCCAGCAGGCGCTCGACGACCTGATCTCCGTGGTCGAGGCGCTCGGCCTGACCGACGATGCTGCCGTCGTCGACCGGGTCGGTGCGTTCACGGCGGACGTGTTGGCGGTCAAGGTCGGCGGTCAGCGTGCGATGTCGGTGATCAGCAGCGGTGGTGTCCCCGGCCCCGAGACCTCGATCGGCAAGCTGCTGTGGGCCCGCACCGTGCAGGACATCAACCGGTACGCGCTCGAGTTGCTCGGTGCCTCCGGTGCCACGGTCGACCACCCGGTCGCGAGTGGCATCTCGCACAACTACCTCCGCTCGCGGGGCCACTCGATCGAGGGCGGCACCGACGAGGTCCAGAAGTCCATCATC
This sequence comes from uncultured Acidimicrobiaceae bacterium, assembly GCA_963972325.1. Classification (GTDB taxonomy): domain Bacteria; phylum Actinomycetota; class Acidimicrobiia; order Acidimicrobiales; family Ilumatobacteraceae; genus Ilumatobacter. The sequence goes on along the minus strand of CAXAWD010000165.1, from coordinate 2,557 downwards.
GCCGAGCGTGTGCTCGGGCTGCCGCGCTCGCGCTGAAGGGAACGCCATGCCAGCGATCTACACCGACGTCCAAGACGAACTCGCGGCGCTCGGCGCCTCCATGGCCGCCGACGGCCTCGTCGCCGCTCGCTCCGTGCTCGACGGTGGCGACATCGGCGCCGAGCCGACCGCCTCGCTGCTGAGCGGTTTCAGCGGCCTCGGCGTGCCCGAGTCCGCAGGAGGTGCCGGCGGCACGCTCACCGATCTGTGCATCCTCGTCGAGCAGCTCGGTCGGGAGCTGGTCCCCACGTCGTTCACCGCCCACGCCGCAGCCGTGCAGGCGGCACATGCGGCCGGCCTCGACGTCGGAGCCGCGGCGAGCGGAGAGCAACGGTGGACGTTCGGGCTCGCCTCCGCCGACGGTGCCGGTTGGGCGAACTGGTCCGGCCCGGACGCATCGCCGCTCGGCGCTCGGGTCGCGGTGCCGCACGTCGCCGATGCCGACGCGCTCGTCACGCCGTGTGGTGACGACGTCCTGACGCTGGTGGACGGGCCGTTCGAGGCCCGCCGGCGTGAGGGGATCGATCCGGCGGTCCGACTGGCCGACGTCGACCTGTCGGCGTCGAACACGCTTCGTGCACAGGCGGAGGGAGCATCCGCTGCGCTGCTGCGAGGTGCGCTGGTCGTCGCCGCCGAGCTGTCCGGCATCGGACAGGGAGCGCTCCGGCTGGCTGCCGCGTACGCCTCCGAACGTGAGCAGTTCGGAACGGCCATCGGCAAGTTCCAGGGTGTCGCCCATCGCCTCGCCGACGCGTTCGTGGAGGTCGAGGCCGGCTGGAACCTCGTGCTGTACGCATCGTGGGCGCTCGACGCCGGCGAGGCGGACGCCGGCCTGATCGCCCACGCAGCGGTCGGTAAGGCGGGTGCGGCCGCCGTCCACGCCGCCGAACGAGGTCTGCAGGTGCACGGCGGCATCGGTGTGACCTGGGAGGCCGACCCGCACCTGTACATCCGTCGTGCGCTGGCATCGAACGCCGTGGTGGGTGGTCATGCGCCGCACACGCGACTCGCCGGCGCCGCCCAGTTCGCCACGGGCGTCGAACGATGAACTGGACGCGTTCGGTCGTTCGACTCGACAACATTCCGACCAGTTGGTATGTTATCGACCACCACATCACGACTCGGGAGATACACCCATGAAATTCGGCGTCATGAACCTGTTCCCCGCCGAGGGACCGTCCGACAGCCAGATCCTGCGCGACACGCTGGAGGAGATCCAACTTGCCGACGAGCTGGGTTTCGACTCCGCGTGGCTCGCCGAGCACCACTTCTCGCGCTACGGCATCCTCGGCAACCCGCTGATGATGGGTGCAGCGATCGCCGAGACGACCAAGTCGATCACGATCGGCACCGCCGTGCTCGTGATCCCGTTCCACGACCCGATCCGACTGGCCGAGGACGCAGCGACGCTCGACGTCATGTCGGGCGGCCGAATCCAGATCGGTATCGGCCGCGGCTACCAGCCGCGCGAGTTCGCCGGGTTCAACCGCGACCCAGCCGACTCCAAGCGCCTCTACGCCGAGGTGGTCGACGTCGTCCAGCTCGCCTGGACCGAGTCCAACTGGAGCTACGACGGCGAGTTCTTCCAGTACTCCGACATGGACGTCTACCCCAAGCCGCTCCAGCCGGGTGGGCCGCCCCTCCTGCACGCGTCGGTGAGTCCCGACTCGTACCGGTCGCGTGGCCTCGCCGGCGAGAGGATCATCACGTCGCCGAACTTCACCCCGCTCCCGATGATGCAGCGCAACTTCGACGTGTACCGCGACTCGCTCGTCGAGGGTGGGCACCAGCCGAGCGAGTTCGAGCTGCCGTTCATGCAGCAGATCTGGTGTGGGCCCTCCGAGGAAGGCCTCGCCGCTGCGGCGACCGCCGCGCTGAACTACTACCGATCGGTCGGCAAGGTCATCCCGGGGTCGGACGAGGCCATCGCCGAGGAGGCGCGGTACTACGAAGCCGTGCGCCGCAACATCGACCTCCTCACCCTCGAAGAGGCGCTGACCCACGGCGGCAACTTCGGCTCGGTCGACCGCGTCGTCGACACGATCGGCCGTCTCCGGGACGAACTCGGCGTCACGCACTACATCGGCTGGTTCCACATCCCCTCGATCGACCGCCGACGCGCCCTCGAGGCCATGCACACGTTCGCCGATCAGGTCATCCCGCAGCTGCGCGACACCGAACGGGCAGTACCGTCGGCGTCGTCGGCATCATGACCTCGGACCCAGTCACCACGATCACCCTCGATCGCCCGGAACAACGCAACGCGGTCGACCGCTCGCTCGCGGGCCGTCTGGCCGAACGATTCGATGCGGTCGCCCAGGGCGACGTCGTCGTCCTGCGTGGTGCCGGAGCGGCGTTCTGCGCCGGCTGGGACCTGACCGACATCACCGCGGCCGTGACCGCGGGTGGCGACGAGCCGGCCCTGCTCCTCGAATCCGGCCGCCGTCTCCTCGACGCGATCGACCGCTCCGGCGCAGTGGTCGTCGCGGTCGTCGACGGGCTCGCGCTGGGGTTCGGC
>CAXAWD010000164.1:0-7495 GCA_963972325.1 uncultured Acidimicrobiaceae bacterium | reverse complement strand
ACCGAACTCACCGCGGACCAATCATTCGGCTCCCTGATTCCGAGTCAGATCGTCCGCCGGCAAGGCGCGACGAACCCGAGCCGACGTTCTCAACGCACCGAACCCACCACGCACCAACAACTCAGCTTGCTGAGCGGTGATCGGATGTCGTCCTCGCAAGGCGCAGCGAGCCCGAGTCGACGTTCCCAACACACCGAACTCACCGCGGACCAATCATTCGGCTCCCTGATTCCGAGTCAGATCGTCCACTGGCAAGGCGCGACGAACCCGAACTGTCTTGGGACAGTGAGCGGTGAGGCGGAACGCAGCCAGCGGGCGATCTGGCCGGAATCAGACGTCCAAGAAGCGGGAGGCGGCTATGCCGGAGCCCACCATGCCCACCAGCGCGCCGAACGCGAGGATGTACAGCGCGACCGTCCACTGGTACCCGTCGACGACCACGAGCGCGGTCATGCCGGACGAGTCGGGGAAGTCCTCGACACCGAGCGTCCATCTCCAGTTGATGAACTGCAACGTCACCACGGCCAGAGCTCCGCCCAGGATGCCCTGGATCAGCCCCTCGAGCATGAACGGCAACCGGATGAACCAGTCGGTGGCACCCACCAGTTTCATCACCTCGATCTCACGCCGCCTGGCGAACATCGCGGTGCGGATCGTGTTCCAGATCAGGAGGCCGGACGCGAACATCAGCGCGATCCACAGACCGGTGGTGTAGACGCTGACGAACCCCTGGAGTTTGCTGATCAGGTCGAGCTGCTCTTCGGCCAGGGTGACCGTGTTGACGCTCGGCAGCGTCAGGTAGCTCTCTTTGAGGCCCCGGAGGAACTGCACGTCGGTCGCCTCGTTCGGGACGATCTTGAACAGCGTCGGGATGTTGTCGGGGCCGAGCAACTCACGCGTGGTCGGGTCGCCGGCGAGCACGCGGTCGGCGTCGGCGAGCGAGCACTCGACGTCGCAGTACGTGTACGAGTCGATCGTGGTGCCGACCTGGTCGTCGAGCGTGTCCTGGATCAGTTGCAGGCCGTCGGGAGCCGTGTTGGCGTTGACGAACACGATCATCTCGACGCCGCCCTCCCACCGGGCGAGCAGGTTGTCGAACCCGTCCTGGATCAGGAGCGTCAGACCGAAGATCAGCAGCGAGATCGCGGCCGTGATGATGGCCGCGACGGTCAGCGTGACGTTGCGTTGGAAGCCGGCGAGCGTTTCGCGAAGGGTGTAGGCGAGGCGGGAGAACATGAGCGGGTCCTATTCGTAGACGCCTCGCGCCTGGTCACGGACGATGACGCCGCGGTCGAGCTGGATCACACGCTTGCGCATCGTGTTGACGATGCGCTGGTCGTGGGTGGCCATGACCACGGTGGTGCCGGTCTTGTTGATCCGGTCGAGGAGCCGCATGATGCCCTCGCCGGTGGTCGGGTCGAGGTTGCCGGTCGGCTCGTCGGCGATGAGGATCAGCGGGCGGTTGACGAACGCCCTGGCGATCGACACGCGCTGCTGCTCACCACCGGAGAGCTGGTGCGGGAACCGCTCTTCCTTGCCGGCCAGGCCGACCAGGTCGAGCACGGCGGGCACCTGCTGGCGGATCACGTGCTTGGGCTTGCCGATGACCTCCTGGGCGAACGCGACGTTCTCGAAGACGGTCTTGTTCGACAGGAGTTTGTAGTCCTGGAAGATGTTGCCGATGTTGCGGCGCAGGTGGGGCACCCGACCGGGAGGCATGTCGATGATGTTGCGGCCGGCGACCCAGACGGCGCCACGTTCGGGACGCTCCTGCCGGTTCAGGAGCCGCAGCATCGTGCTCTTGCCCGAGCCGGAGGGGCCGACGAGGAAGACGAACTCTCCCTTGGCGATGTCGAAGCTCGCGTCCTGCAACGCCACGACGTCGGTGGAATAGCTCTTGGTGACGTTCTCGAGTCGAATCATGTGGGGTTCCTGCCGGGACGGCGACCCGAGCGTATCGTCATCAAACGGTCACATGGCGGCAGGCGCGGCGGGAATGCGGCTCCACGCGGCACGGGTTGCCTCACCGAATCCCGCTCCCCCACGCCCCTGCACACGACCCGGAGTCACCATGAAGAACTACCTCGACATCGCACTCGGCCCGGCGGCCCTCGACCTCCAGACCGAGCGTGGGAGTCGCGGCGCATACGACACCACATCGGACGGCCTGGACCGCCTGAGCCCTGAGGAGATCGAGCAGATCACGTCGGCGCAGCACTTCTACATGGCGACCGTCAACGAGGACGGCTGGCCGTACGTGCAACATCGCGGCGGCGACGTCGGCTTCGTGCACCAGCTCGGACCGACCACGATCGGATGGGCCGAACGGAAGGGCAACCGGCAGTACATCGGTGCCGGCAACCTCGTGGCGAACGGGCGGGTCTCGATGATCTTCGTCGACTACCCGACCCGTACGAGGCTCAAGCTGTTCGGAACCGCCATGCTCGACCGCTCGCCGACCGACGACGTGTTGGAGACGGTCGGTGCCGCCGGGTTCCGCACCGACGGCGTGGTCACCGTGGAGGTGCTGGCGACGAACTGGAACTGCCCCAAGTTCATCGAACCGCGCTTCACGGCGGAGCAGATCGATGCTGCGGTCGGCCCGCTGCGCGACCGGGTCGCCGAACTGGAAGCGACACTCGCCGTGTGACGCTCAGGCGTCGTCGGCCTCGGCGCGCTTCCACTGGAGGTAGCCCTCCATGAACTGGTCGAGATCGCCGTTGAGCACGGCGTCGACCGCTGCGGTCTCGACCTCGGTGCGGAGATCCTTGACCATCTGGTACGGCTGCATCACGTACGAACGGATCTGGCTGCCCCAACCGACCTGGGCCTGCTTGCCGGCGATCGAGTCGAGTTCGGCCTGGTGCTCCTCTTCGATCTTCGCGGCGAGGAGCGACTTCAGCCGATTCATCGCGCGCTCACGGTTCTGGAGCTGGCTGCGTTCTTCCTGCGAACTGGCGACCAACCCGGTCGGTTCGTGGATCAGACGCACCGCCGACGACGTCTTGTTGATGTGCTGGCCGCCCGCGCCCGAGGCCCGGAAGACCTCCATGCGAACGTCGGCCTCGTTGATGTCGACGTCGGGTTCGTCGAGTTCGGGCCACACCTGCACCGCGGCGAAGCTGGTCTGACGACGACCTTGGTTGTCGAACGGGCTGATCCGCACCAGACGGTGCGTGCCCCGCTCGCCCACCATGAGGCCGTACGCGTAGCGACCCTTGAGCGTGAACTCGGCGGAGTTGATGCCGGCCTCGACGCCTTCGGACTCGTAGTTGAGCGTGATGTCGAAGCCACGCTGTTCGGCCCACCGGCCGTACATACGCAGCAGCATCTCGGCGAAGTCCTGAGCGTCGACGCCACCGTCTTTTGCGTTGATCTGGACGATGCACGGCGAATCGTCGTGCTCGCCGGTGAAGAGGCTGCGCAGTTCGAGCTGGTCGAGCGACGCCGTGATCGACGCGATCTCGGCCTCGATGTCGGCCTCCTGCGACTCGTCGCCGAGTTCGCGGGCCATCTCGTGCAGCACGTCGGCGTCGTCGAGCTTGCTCGCCAGGCCGTCGAACGTGTCGAGGTCGTCCTTGACGTTGGCGTACTCGGTGTTGACCCGCTTGGCGAGGTCGGCGTCGTCCCACAGATCGGGGCGCTGCATCTCGGCCTCGAGCTCGACGAGACGGTCGCGGCCTTCAGCGATCTTCAGGTAGTCGGCAGCCTCGTCGAGCCGGCGGCGCTGTTCGCGCAGAACATCGGTGAAATCTCGCATGGGGCCTCAGGCGGCGCCGTGACAGTTCTTGAACTTCTTGCCGGACCCGCAGGGGCACGGCGCATTGCGTGGCGTCTTGTCGAACGCGTCTTTCTGGACCGTTTTCGGCTTGGAGGTCTGGGTGGGCTCGGCCGGAGCCGGTGCGCCCTCGTCGGCTGCGACCGCGGCGGCTGCCCGGTCGAACCCGCTCGACACCGGCTGGTCGTCGCTCGACGACGTCTGCATGTTGAGCACCTGCGGCGAACCGAGCTTCGGCTGCTCCTGGTCTTTCTGGACGACCTGGACGTGCATCACGTACCGCACGAAGTCTTGGGCGATGCCCTTCATCATGCCGCCGAACATTTCGTAGCCCTCGCGCTGCCACTCGACCAGCGGGTCCTTCTGGCCCATTGCTCGGAGGTTGATGCCCTCCTTGAGGTAGTCCATCTCCTCGAGGTGTTCACGCCAACGCTGGTCGATGATGCGCAGCATCACCTGGCGCTCGACCTCGCGCATGACCTCTTCGCCCATCTCGGTCTCGCGCTGCTCGTAGTGGTTCGTGGCCTCGGCCATGATCACGTCGTAGAGCTCGTCGGAGTTGCGCACCGTGCCGAGATCGTCGGCCGTCAACGTGGTCGGCCAGAACAGCGTGAGCTCCTTGGCGAGCCCGTCGACGTCCCACTCGTCGGTGGCGACCGATGCACAGTGTGTCTCGATCAGCGCGTCGACAGCGTCGGCGAGGTACTCGGCGGCGGCCGACTTGAGGTCTTCGCCTTCGAGGATCTGGTCGCGGCGCTGGTAGATCACCTTGCGCTGCTCGTTCATCACCTCGTCGTACTTGAGGACGTTCTTGCGGATCTCCGCGTTCTTGGTTTCGACGGTGGTCTGCGCGCGCTCGATGGCCTTCGTGACCATCTTCGCCTCGATCGCCTCGTCGTCGTCGAAGCGACCCATCGCCCACTGCAGTGCACCGGTGGCGAACAGACGCATGAGCTCGTCGTCGAGGCTCAGGTAGAACCGGCTCTCGCCCGGGTCGCCCTGACGGCCGGAACGGCCACGGAGCTGGTTGTCGATGCGGCGCGAGTCGTGACGCTCGGATCCGATCACGTACAGACCGCCGAGCTCACGCACCCGCTCTCCCTCGGCGCGACACTGCTCGTTGAAGGTGGCGAGGTGCTCTTCGTAGCGGGCGAACGCCTTGGCCCGGCCCTCTTGGAAGTCTTCGGGCATCTCGTCGACGGGGCGCGGCAACGTGAAGTCGTCGGCCATCAGATCGGCCGAGAAGCCCTCCTTGAGGACCTCGTGGCGGGCCATCAGTTCGGGGCTGCCGCCGAGCTGGATGTCGACACCACGACCGGCCATGTTGGTGGCGACGGTGACGGCACCGAGGCGACCGGCCTGGGCGACGATGTCGGCCTCACGGGTGTGCTGCTTGGCGTTGAGCACCTCGTGCGGGATGCCGCGCTGCTTCATCAGGCGGGACAGCAGCTCGGACTTCTCGACGCTGACCGTGCCGACGAGCACCGGCTGTCCGGCCTCGTGACGCTCGGCGATGTCTTCGATGACGGCGTTGAACTTGCCGAGTTCACCCTTGTAGATCAGGTCGGGCTGATCGGCACGTGCGATCGGACGGTTGGTGGGCACCGGCACGACACCGAGGCCGTACGTGTTCATCAGCTCGGCCGCCTCGGTGGCGGCGGTACCGGTCATGCCGGCGAGCTTGTCGTACATGCGGAAGTAGTTCTGGAGCGTGATCGTGGCGAGGGTTTGGTTCTCCTCCTTGATCTTCACGCCCTCCTTGGCCTCGACGGCCTGGTGGATGCCTTCGGACCAGCGGCGACCCTCGAGGATGCGACCGGTGAACTCGTCGACGATCTTCACCTCGCCGCCCTGGACGATGTAGTCCTTGTCTCGCTTGTACAGCTCTTTGGCCTTGAGGGCCACGGTGAACTGGTGCACGAGGTTGGCCGACACGTCGTCGTAGAGGTTGTCGACGCCGAGCGCGGCTTCGACCTTTTCGATGCCCTCCTCGGTGGGCACGACGACCCGCTTGTCTTCTTCGACTTCGTAGTCTTCGTCGCGACGCAGCGAGCGGATGATCGACGCGAAGCGGTAGTAGAGCTTGGCGGCATCACCGACCCGACCGGAGATGATCAGCGGGGTGCGGGCCTCGTCGATGAGGATCGAGTCGACCTCGTCGACGATGCAGAAGTTGTGGCCGCGCTGCACCTTGGCGTCGAGTTTGGGCGCCATGTTGTCGCGCAGGTAGTCGAAGCCGAACTCGTTGTTGGTGCCGTACGTGATGTCGGCGGCGTAGTTGCGGCGCTTCTCGGCCGGCTGCGACTTGAAGCCGGGCACGATCAGGCCGACGTCCATGCCCATGTACTTGTAGATGCGGCCCATCCACTCGGCCTGGAACCGGGCGAGGTACTCGTTGACGGTGACCAGGTGGACACCCTTGCCCGCCAGGGCGTTGAGGTAGATCGGCAGGGTCGACACGAGGGTCTTGCCCTCACCGGTCTTCATTTCGGCGACCCACCCGAAGTGGAGTGCGGCGCCACCCATCATCTGGACGTCGAAGTGACGCTGCCCGATGACGCGGTCGGCGGCTTCGCGGGTGGTGGCGAACGCCTCGACGAGGAGGTCGTCGAGCGTGGCCCCGTTGTCGAGCCGCTGACGGAACTCGGCGGTCTTGCCCTGCAGCTCCGCATCGGACAGACGCTTGAACTCGTCTTCCAGTGCGTTGATGTCCGGGACGATGCCCTGGAGCGCCTTGAGTTTCTTACCTTCTCCTGCGCGGAGGATGCGATCGAGAATGCCCATGCGGCTGACCAGCCTATCGGCGCGTCGCCATCGGCCGTGGGCACGGCACCGGCGACCGAATCGGCACGCCGATGCAGTGGGTTACCGCGGCAGTGGCGTCAGGCGGCCCAGGGGCCCTGGACCACGGTGGCGCGACTCGCCGTGCGCCGACGGGTCGGACGGCCGGAATGGGTGCGGTGCACCAGAGCCGGTGTGGTGGCCACGGCGGCACGGGTGACCGCGGCCGCACCGGCGTCGGTGAGCGCACGGTCGGCCGAGCGCAGCGTGGAACCGGTGGTGACGACGTCGTCGATCAGCAGCACGGCCTGCCCTGCGGCTCGGGGTGCGGCACGGAACGTGGGGCCGTGGAGCCGGGCCGAACGGTCGAGCCCGGTTTGTGGGGCGCTCGACGCGTCGCGCTCGAGCAGCCGGCGGCACGGCAGGCCCAACTGGGCCGCGACCCGGCGGGCGACGACCTCGGCCTGGTCGAAGCCACGCTGTTGTCGACGACGCCGGCTCGTGGGCGCCCACGTGACGACGTCGAGGTCGGCCGGGCGGACGCCCTCGGCCAGGAGCCGGTTGACGAGCAACCCGGCGAAGTGATGGGCCAGTTGGCGACGGTTGCGGTACTTGAAGCCGAGCAGTACGTCGCGGGCACGACCCGCGAAGGGCACGGCGGCGATCACGTCGCCACCCGACGGCATGCCGGCCGGTGCGGCCAGCGCAAAACGGCACGGTCGGCACAGCACGGCCCCGGCCCGGTCACACCCAGCACAACGAGTCTGAAACATCATGCGCTCAGCATGACGACGGGGTGTCACACAGTTGCCCGGCGACCCCCACACCCCGTCGAACTCCCCACCACGAAGCCCTTCAGAAAGGGCGACATCAGCGGCGACCGGATGTGGGGCTCGCAAGGCGTGACGAGCCCGAGTTGCCTCATGGCAACGAGCG
>CAXAWD010000163.1:0-7522 GCA_963972325.1 uncultured Acidimicrobiaceae bacterium | reverse complement strand
GCAGCCATAGACCAGGAGACACCACCCCGGCCTGCGGCGGGATGATGTCCGCACCCGCACAGAATGCCGGTTTCCGAGCGGGTCTGACGCCGTCGCGAGGACGCGAGTATCGAGCACTTCACTTGGGCCGCGGTGTGGCGCGTGTTCGGCGGACGCATCGCTTGCCGCCCGGTCTCACTGGTTCTGCAGAGCGGCGTCACCTTTCGTGCGGGCCGGGCACAAACGTGATGTTCAACCACTCGAAAGGACACATCATGAAACTCGCCCGCCTTCTCGCGCCCGTCCTCGGCACCGCCGTGCTCGCCGCTTCCGGCGGAATCGCCATGGCCCAACCGGACGGCCCGCAACGCCTCCGCGGCATGGAGGGACGATCCTTCGCCGTCGAGGTGACCGGTCTCGCTCCCACACCGATCCAGAACTGCTACACGTTCGAAGAAGACGGCGTCTGGATCGACGATGCAGTGCGCGTTCCGGGGACCGACATACGCATCCCGGGCAGCTGGTCTCAGAACGGAGTGGGAGCAACCACGAGCTATTCCGCCGTGCTGCTCGACGGAGCGATCAGCCAGCACGGCACCGTCACGCCGGCCAAGGGCAGTGGTGTGCTGCAGCTCAGCGCAACTACCAACATCGCCGCCGGCGTGCTCGGTCCAAACGCACCGGCGCTGACCGTCCATTCCGTTGGATCCGAGGTGGAGGCCTGCCCGTCGTGAGCGCTCCCGGATGGAGTCACCTCGCAGGACCCTTCCCTCCACGGCGATCGGCACGGCAGGACACAAGATGCACACCGCCGCCATCGACCCATCGGAGTACATTCGGCCCGGCGATGTGCACCACGAACGACGGCCCGGGCGATCGCTGCGACGAGCAGGTGAGTCGTCGCGCTGGATGAGTGCGGCCGAACGCGACCGCTCGATCGACGAGGGTCGCTTTCGGCGCGCCTACGAACAGCACTACCACCACATCCGGTCGTACTGCCGACGGCGCGTCGCCGCTGAGCGCGTCGACGACGTCGTCGCCGAGACGTTCCTCGTCGCTTGGCGTCGACGAGACGACCTGCCCGACGACGACCTCGTGCTGCGATGGCTGTACCGGGTTGCCTACCGGGTGGTGGGTCACGAATGGCGCGGCCGATCCCGTCGCCGACGGCTCGACGAGAAGCTGTCGGGCGTCCCCGGGCCGGCCGGTGACTCACCCGAAGACGTCGCCATTCGGTCGGACGAGGCCGCTCGCGTGCTCGAGGCTGCGACTCGCCTCAAACCGCAGGATGCGGAGATCCTTCGACTCCTCTCGTGGGAGCAGCTGACGCGATCTGAGATCGCCGAGATCCTGGAGATCTCGCCGAACCTCGTGAGCAAGCGCATCCAGAGAGCCCGCGAGGGCCTCACCCGCGAGTACAACCGTCTCCGCACGAGCGATCGCAACAGCACGGAACGGACATCGCTGGGAGGTGAGCCATGAGCAACCACGACGACGCCGAAGTGAGCGAAGACGACGTCATGGCGTTGTTCGCCGCCGCCGACCCGGCAGCCGACGATGAAGTCACCACCCGTCGACCCGTTCCCGAGTGGACCGACATCGAACGGCGAGCCGAGACGATCGTCCCGGCCGAGAGTGTGATCGAACTGTCGACCGGCGTGGAGCACGAACCTCGACGCCGGGGTACACCCTGGGTCCTCGCTGCGGCCGCATCGCTCGTCGTCGCTCTGGTCGTCGGTGTCATCGCTGTGCGCTCGACGGACGACGAGACGATCGTCCCGGCCGACGACACCGGGGTGGACACGACGGCCGCGACAACGAGCACGACCAGCACGACGATTGCAGCGGGGCCGGCGGTGGTGACCGGCTCGACGACCTCCGAGCCGCCGCTGGACAGCACGCCGGTCGACGCCGAACCGGTTCTGCTCGAGCGGACCCCGGAGCTCGTGACGGGCGAGCGATACGCATCGCTCAACCTCGGTGTCGAACTCGAGTTCACCCTGCCGCGCGATGACCTGTTCATCGCCTACAACGAGCCGGGCATCGTCGTTCTCATCGACGGCTTCGAAGACGGCACCTACGTGCCCGAAACAGGTGTGGCGCTCGGTCTTGCCCGATGGGCCGGCTGGAGTACCCGCGAGGAAGCGGCGCTGCGCACAGCGAGCGCCAGCATCGACCCCAACGACATCGACGGCTGGATCGCTGCCAACGACATCGTGGTGCTCAGCGATGAGACGCGCGAGGTCGGTGACAAGCCTGCCCGGGTGATCGACGTGACCGTCGATCCGGACAGCGACGTCCAGGCACCGAACCTCGGAGCGGGTGGATGCACCGGCGGTTGGGAACCGTGCTTCCACATGGGTGCCGACACGTCCGACTCGAACATTGCCCAGCGACGCGACTGGGTGTCGGCACAGCGGATCACGCGGCTGTACCTCGTGCCGATCGACGGCTCCGAGCCGCTTCTGATCTCGGTCGGTGCAGCCCCGGACAGCACATGGTTCGACGAAGTCGAGTCGACCTTCATCGAGACACTCGACATCGGCCCCGACCGGCCACCGGTCGGACAGAACTGACCCGAACCGGCGATCGCCACCGCGGGTCTCGAGCCTCGCGATCTCACCGTCACTTCTCGGATGGCCCGGGCACAGACCGCTGTGTTGAACCACCGAAAGGACCCGACATGACACCGCAGCGCCTGCTGGCACCTGTCATCACCATGATCGTGATCGCCACCTCGTGCGGCTCATCCGACTCGAGCGACGCCGGCACCACCGATGTCGTCACCACCGATGTCGTCACCGAGCCGAGCGTCACCGAAGTCGCGACCGAACCGGACGACAGGGAACCGGCCCCGGCGGAACCGGTCGTCACCGAACCGGCCCCGACGGATGCGCCAGCCGCGGATCCGACCACCACAGTCGACGAGTCGAGCGACGACGGCGAGGCGGGCGAACAAGAGGTGACCGACGTCGCCTTCGCCAGTCGGATGCTGGTTGCGGGCGAGCGGTACTCGACGTTGAACCTCGGCGTCGACGTCGAGTTCACTGCACCACGGGACCTGTTCGTCGGACACAACCGGCCTGGCATCGTCGTGATGATCGACGGCTACGACGCCGCCACCGGCGACTACCCACCCGAAACAGGTGTGGCGCTCGGACTGCATCGATGGGCCGGCTGGAGTACCCGGGACGAGGCAGCGCTCGATGTTCCGACGGCAAGCATCGATCCGTACGACGTCGATGCGTGGCTCGAGTCGAACGATCTCGTGCTGTTGAGCGACGAGACGACCGAGATCGCCGACCGACCTGCACGCGTCTTCGACGTCACGGTCGATCCGTCGACGACCGTACAAGCGGCGACCGGTTCCGGCGGCCGGTGCTTCCCAGGCTGGGAGCCGTGCTTCCACATCGGCGCCGACGCATCAGGCGACGAGCGCAACCGGTACGACTGGGTGTCGGGACAACGGGTCACGCGCTTCTACCTCGTGACCATCGAGGGCTCTGAGCCACTCCTGATCCAAGCCGGCGCCCCACCCCAGAGCACCTGGTTCGACGAGATCGAGTCCACGTTCATCGACACGCTCGAGATCGGCCCAGACCGACCTCCTCTCGATCCGGCCTGAGCATGTGCAATCTCTTTGAGTCGTGGTCCCACTCGACCCACGCTGAGGCCTGGACAACCCGATGAGGTCCAAGGGATTGGCAGCCGAGACAGCCTCGGACGGAGAACCTCGGCGAGCTGAGGATCGGCTCGAGAACATCGAGCTGCGGACGTCCGTGATCGGCACCTTCGATCGCTACAACTGCTCCGCATCATCGAGGACGGCCGCGGTGTGGGCGACGACGTGACCGGCGACGAACTCCGCGCTCGCTTCGCAGCGAAGTGACCGACCACGACGCCGCGTACGAGCTCAGAGTCACCGCACCTGCCCAACGCCAACTGGGGCGACTGCCCGAAGGCACGGCCGCCGCGATCGTCGAGTTCATGCTCGGCGCACTGGTCGAGAATCCCCACGGCGTCGGCGGGCGCTTCCAACGCGAACTTGCCGGACTTCACTCGGCACGCCGCGGGCCGGCGTGACTGGATCGAGGATCCGTTGGGTGCTGGCCGGTCAGTCGGTTCGCGAGTGGCCCGAATGGCCGTCCGTCTAGCCTCGTGCCATCAGCAGTCGTCCATGCATCGGAGACCACGAATGCAGTCCAGCGCAGCGACGCCCGACGAGTTTCTCTCGAACCTCGACCCAGACTGGCGCCGAGAGACCCTTGAGCAGCTCCGAGCGATCATTCAACGTGAGGCAGCCGAACTCGATGAATCGATGCACTACAAGATGCTCGGCTACGGCGTCGACGGTGATTTCGTGTTCCACCTGAACGCACAGAAGAGCTACGTCAGCCTCTACGTCGGCGACATCTCAAAGATCGATCCCGACCGCGAACTCCTTGACGGCCTCGACATCGGCAAAGGCTGCATCCGGTTCCGGCGGTCAACCGCAGTTGCGGCCACACGAATCGACGACTTCGTTGCCCGGACCATGACGCTCTGGAATGAAGGCGAAGACGTCACCTGTTGATGAGCAAAGAACGCTCGGTGGCGGCCCCAGGATCGGCGCTGAGCATGGCCGAACGCGCGCCCGATGATGTGCAGCGGTCCGATCACGTCTCTTCAGGCATGCTCCCTTCGGTGGTCAGGTCGTTGTGGACGGCAGGCACGCGAATGGTGAAGGTCGAGCCGCGACCGACGACTGACTCGACGTCGAGTCAGCCGCTGTGCGCTTCGACGAGCGACTTCGCGATGGCGCGGCCGCGCCCGAGGTGGTCGTCAGGGATCCCCGGGCCCCGGTCGGCAACCCGGATGATGACTGCCTCGCCGTCGGTCTCGGCGCCGAGTGACAATGCAGCGGACGCCGGCGTGTGGGTGAGCACGTTGGTGACGAGGCTCGACACTGCCTGGAGCACGCGGTCCGGATCGGCAGAGACTTCGACAGGCGCAGGGATGTCGACGTTGATCACCGTCGGGCCCGCCCAGTATCGCTCAGTCTGACGCCGGTCGATGGTCGATCGCGGTGATGCCTGGCAGGCCGTCGAAGGCACGGCGGTCAGCGCTCACGACCGTGCGCCCCGTTGCTGCAGCAGTTGCGGCGATGATCAAGTCGTGGGCGCCACGAGGTCGACCCGCCCTTCGCACCGCGACCAGCAGGCTCGCGTGTCGCATCGCGACGCCCTCGTCGTACGCCAAGATCGGGATCGAGGCTGCGATCTCATCGACGAATGACTGACGCCTGGCTTGCTGGCGCGCCCCCGCCAGTTTCACCCCGACGGCGAGCTCGGCAAGGGTGACCGCTGCGATGGCGACATCATCGTCATCGCCGATCAGGTCATCGAGTTCGGCGGCACCTCGCTCCGTGTCGATGAGGAAGGTGGTATCGAGCAGGAGGAGCGTCACGGACGGTTCTCGACCTCGAGCAGATTGCGCACCTCGTCGAGGTCGTGGGCCCATCGTGAATCGGGGCGGTTCCCGCGAAGGAGGGCCTTGGCGTCGGAGCCGCGGCCCCGCGTAATCGGTTCGATGTGGGCGACGGCCCTGCCGCGGCGCGTGATCGTGTACCGCTCGCCATCGTGCTCGACAGCGTCGAGGAGGTCAGCGAACTTGCGGGCCGCTTCGGTCGCAGTGACTTCAG
This sequence comes from uncultured Acidimicrobiaceae bacterium, assembly GCA_963972325.1. Taxonomy (GTDB): domain Bacteria; phylum Actinomycetota; class Acidimicrobiia; order Acidimicrobiales; family Ilumatobacteraceae; genus Ilumatobacter. Next base: position 1,863 of record CAXAWD010000163.1, on the reverse strand, counting down.
ACATGGAATCAGATTATCAGATTCCAAGACGGGCCGGTGCTCGCCACGTTGTTCACCCGCCCGCATCACCCCTACTCCCCGGCCGGATTGACCCGAGCAGTTCGGCACTTACGAGCGAGACGCTCAGGGGTACTTACGTGATGCTCGCCTGCACCAGGCCAAGCCCTCTCGGCGGCCTCCGGTCGGGCTTGACCGCTGCTCCTCAGCGAGGCCCAGGACTATTCTGCGAGCCGTGCCAACGGTCGACCCGAGAGTGCAGGCGAGCATTGACGGATCACTGTCGATCCTGCCTGAACTGCAGGCAAGGTTCGACCGGGCCATAGCTCAGGCTCCCCCACCAAGGTCACGCAACGCGGCGCTGCTGGCCGACGAACTCGGCGAGAGAGTCATTCACATCGCGGGGATGCACATCTCAAGCGCGCTCGATCATGTTCGGACCATGGCACAAGTTTGGGCAACCAACACGATTCCCACGTACTCGCTGCAGACACTTGCCCGAACGACCCTCGAGAACGCGCTAATGGCTCAATGGCTCATGGATTCGGAGCTCACGCTTCCGAATCAAATCGCGCGGGGAGTCGGCGCACAGTACGCCGACTACCGCGAGCGGGAGAAGCTTGAGCAGGACCTCAAGCCGCGACTCTCAGGACGGGCGAAGCTTGCCGTTGACCGGCGAGCTGACTTTATGCGTACGGCCGAGGCTCGCGGCTTCGCGAAAATCAGCAGCGAAGGCGAGCTCGTGCCCAACCGAGTGCTTCCGAACGTCACAGATCTCTTCAACCGGTACCAGACGAGCCGTCTTCCGGACGGGAGACGACCCCCAGGTTCGACCTACTACCGGATCTACTCTGCGTTCGCTCACGGCAAGCAGTGGTCGCAACTCCTGAGCGATCTCGAACTCGCTCAACCGCCTCATGGAGCCTCAGCCCGTCTCTTCTCGAGCTCGCCCAATGATGGCCTGCTCGCCGGCACCTTCACTCGCTCCATCAACGCGATAGGTACGGCAGTCGACTACTTCTGTGGCCACGCCCGGGCGCCGACAGAAGAGGCCAACCGCAGGCACTGACACCTCTGGCGAACTTTGCGCACACCGGCCTGGAGCGGGGCGCTCTCTCCGACCGCTCGGATTGCCGGGTGCCGAGCGGGCCCTGCGGTGCTCCTGGGCGCCGGTCTGAAGCCGCACACGCCGTGCAATCAACCGGCCGAGCCGTCCGGTACCGGCACGTACACCGGAGTGTTCCTCCTCGACATGCACGTCAGACCGAAGTGGCACCGAGTTGACGGATGTGACTATAATACTGGTCATGTCCGAGACACTGCCGCTCGCACAGGTCAAGTCGAAGTTCTCCGAGATGGTCGATCGCGTCGAACACACCCACGACCGCATCGTGGTCACCCGTAACGGCCGACCGGCAGCGGTGATGATCAGTCCCGACGAACTCGCCTCGCTCGAAGACACCCTCGAGTTGTTGTCCGACCCGGAGGCGATGCGCGAGCTCGACGAGGCACGACGGGCCGCCGCCGAGGGCGACTACATCACCGGCGACGAACTCCGCTCCCGCTTCGCAGCGAAGTGACCGACCACGACGCTGCCTACGAGCTCAGAGTCACCGCACCTGCCCAACGCCAACTCGGGCGACTCCCCGACGGCATTGCCACAGCGATCGTCGAGTTCATGCTGAGCGCCCTCGTGGACGACCCCCACCGCGTCGGCGGGCGCCTCCAACGCGAACTCGCCGGACTGCACTCAGCGCGACGCGGTGCCTACCGGGTGGTCTACGAGATCGACGAGGACCAACATGCCGTCATCGTGCTGCGCATCGACCACCGCTCCCGCGTCTACCGGACCCGGTAGACGGCACG
>CAXAWD010000162.1:0-7671 GCA_963972325.1 uncultured Acidimicrobiaceae bacterium | reverse complement strand
TTCGGCCGACAGCTTGACCATGGCGCCGTTCGCTGCAGCGCCCTGCACGGGGAAGATGTTCACCGTCGATGTCGACGGCCGCTTCCCGCACGGGTAGGCGGTGAGGAACGAGGCGGCCAGCGGTTCGGCGGCCGTCAGGTTGAGCGACACGGCCGTCGCACCCTCGGGCACGCCGCGCGTGCCGGCGATCCGGAGCCGGACGACTTCGCCACCGTCGACGCGGGAGCCGTTGGTCGACTCGTTGAACGCCCGTGCCGTGGAACGGCTGTCGAACAGACGGATCGGGTCGAGCGGCTGGAAGTCGAGACCATCGTCATCGGAGAAGTAGCCGGTGTAGTCGACGATCACGTCGGTCGACACGAGCGACTGGATGCAAATCCGGCCGTTGTCGTCGACCGGGACGACGACACTGTTGGGTCGGATCTCACCGGCGGCGTAGTTGACGGTCGAGATCTCGGTACCGGCGGGCAGACCGCACGGGTACACCTTGACGAACCCGGCGCTCGACGGCTGCTCGACGGTCACGTTGAGCGACACGCCGGTGGCATTGGCGGGGGCGGCACCCTGCGCTCCGGCCACCTGGAGGACTCGTTCTTGGCCGGCCCGGAGACGGCGCTGGCCATCGGTCCGGGTGTCGAGCAGGCGCTCCGGTGTCTCCGGGATGAACGTGCTGTCGGCCTCATCGTGGAAGAAGCCGTTCACATCGATGACGACGTCGGTCGACACCAACGAGTACAAACACATCTTGCCCTGCTCCAGCGGCACGACCGCCTGGTTGGCGACGAACTCGCCGGGGCGGAAGTTGAGGGTGCTGACCTCGGGCCGCTGCTCGGTGCAGTTGTAGGCCGTGATGAAGCCGTAGCCGTCGGGTCCGACAGCGACGAAGTTCGCGCTGACCGCTCTGACGTCGGCCGGAGCAACCGCGATCTCCACGACGCGGCCGGCCTGCAGGCGGGTGGTTCCCTGCCCGATGCGGCTGTCGACCAGCCGGTACGGGGCGACCGGCTCGAACCGCACCTCGTCACCGACGGCGGGGGGGTCGACGGCCACGTCGGTCGGCGTGGGAGCGTTCTTCGGTGTGGCCGTGAGCGGAGCGTCCTGGTCGATCGTGAACGACCAGGTGACGTCACCGGCGTCGGTGTCGACGGTGGCCGTGTACTCGCCGTCGGCGAGCACCTCGCGCGGCATGACCACGACGGCGTTGTCGCCGTCGAGGATCGACTTGGCGGTTGCGTCCGACACGTTGCCCTTGTGGAGGGTGCACGTCTGGATCGGCCCCGACGGACCGACCAGAGTCGACAGGGCGCTCGTGACGTCGTCGGGCATCATGGCGATCAGTGGCAGGCCTGCCGTACCGGTCCAACCGCACATGGTGAGCGGGTTCGGGAACTCGGTGATGAAGCGGTTCAGCGGCACGGTGGCACCATCGCCGGGGAACAGGGTGGGCGTGGCCGGCCGGGGCACGGTGTTGTCGATCCCACGGATGACGTCGAGCGTGCCGCCCGAATGCCAGTTCGTGTCGGTGTCGGTGTCGGCGCACAGGCCGAACCCGCTGGTGCGAAGGCTGTGACGGAGAATGCCGATCGCGTGGAACGGGCCGGTCATCCAGAGATCGACGTGGTTGCGGGCGGTGGCCGACACGGAACTGCTCACCGCGACATTGCCGCTGTTGCCGGCGGTGTCGCCGCCGGTGGTGTAGCCCTTTCGGCCCGGAATCTCGTCATGGGCGATGCCGTTGTCGAGCATGTAGCACGAGTGCGCCTGGGCCTGAGCCGACCAGGTGGTGTTCTCGGTGACGGGGTCGAGCCCGGACATCGCCCGATAGGTGTTGACGGTGCCGAGCCAGTCATCGACGGGAACGTCTGCGGCCACGGGAGAATCGGCGGCTGCGACGAACAAGCCGCCGGCCAGCACGAGCGTCGTCGCCACGAGGTGACGTCCCCAGCGGCGGGACGCGTGGGGCAAAGACGTGGAGGCTGTGGTCACGTTGGTGTGATCGGTGCGATCGGACGTCTCCTTGACGACCGCGCCAAGTCTTGAGGGAAACTTGCGGTGCCCCTTACACGGCACGGAGGATGAGGGGCCGCCGCGCCGACGGAGGCACCGTCGATCGGTACCGTTGTCGCATGCAACGACACGACCGGCCGGTGCGGGGCCGCCGGCGACGTTCTCCGTCGGCCGCCGTCGTGTCGGTCCTCGCGGCGGGCATGACGCTCGCCGCGTGTGCCGGATCGTCGGCGCCGATCGTGATCGATGCCGAACCGGCGGTCACGGCGCCCGAACACGACTCCGATGCCTCCTCGACCGACGCGACGACCGACACGACCGGGTCGACCGGTGCTCCCACGTCACCGCCGACGACCGCTGCGCCGGCCGGCGACGCCATCGACCCGGGTTCGCTCTCGCGCAGCCTGTCGGCCGGCGACCCTCGATTCCCCGGGCTCGGCTCCTCGGACATCGACGTCGAGCACTACGACGTTGCGTTGACCTACGATCCCGCGGCGAACGCGCTCGACGGCACGGTGCGGATCGCGCTGACCACCACGGCCGACACCGACCGACTCGCGTTCGACGCCGATTCGCTGGGCGTGATCGAGGCGGTGGTCGACGGCAGTTCCCGCCCGTTCCTCGCAGCGGACCGCGAGTTGCTGATCAACCTGCCGCAACCGGTCGTGGCCGGCACCGAACTCGAGGTGGAGATCATCTACCGGGCTCAGCTCGACGTCGACCGGCGATTCGCCGACGAGGCGGGCATCTTCGTCACCGCCGGTGGGTTCTGGTCGGTCAACGAGCCGGACGGCACCAGTACCTGGATGCCGGTCAACGATCACCCGACCGACAAGGCGACGTACACGTTCGCTGTGACCGTGCCCGATCCGGCCGTCGCCGTCGCCAACGGGGCGCTCGTCGGCTCCGGCGAGGCGTCGCCCGGCACCACGACCTGGACCTGGCAGCAGACCGAGCCGATGGCCTCCTACCTGACGCTGCTGCTCGTCGGCGACTACGAGTTGATCGACGCCGGGACGACGGCCGGCGGCGTCGAACTGCGGCACGCCGCGATCGCCGGCACAGCGGCCTCGGCGGCCACGTACTCCGACATCACGATCGAACAGATCGACTTCTTCGAGACGCTGTTCGGGCCCTACCCGTTCGATCGATACGGCGTCGCGATCACCGACTCCACCCCCGGGCTCGCGATGGAGACCCAGGGACTGTCGTTGTTCAGCAGTGCCGACCTCGACGGTTCGACCGGCGGGTTGCAGCACCTGCTCCTCGCCCACGAACTCGCTCACCAGTGGTTCGGCGACGCCGTGTCGCCGGGTACGTGGGACGACATCTGGCTGAACGAAGGGTTCGCCACCTACGCCCAGTGGCTCTGGCTGGCCGAGGCCGGGTTCGCGACGGTCGAGGACCTCGCGAACGACGCGCTCACCACGCTGGCCGACAGCGGTGGGCCCGTCGGGCAACCCGACGACCTGTTCGGCACCGTCTCCTACGACGGTGGAGCGGTCGTGTTGCATGCACTCCGTACCACGGTCGGCGACGAGGCGTTCTTCGCCGGATTGCAGGCATGGGTGGTCGAGCACCTCGACAGCAGCGCGACCACCGACGAGCTCCGAGCCGTGTTCGAACGCGTGTCGGGGCTCGATCTCGAACCGTTCTTCGAGGAGTGGGTCTTCAGTGAGGCGCGCCCCAACCGGTTCCCCGGCCCGGCGGCGTCGACCGGCTGAGAACCCCCGGTGCGCCGGTTGCTGCCCGTACGCTGTACACCGACCCGTCGCTTCGAGATCTGACGGGTCGACGATCACATGTCAGCATTCCCTCCACCAACGACCGCACCCGCCGGCTGGTATCCCGACCCGTCAGGGGTCGGCGAGCGGTACTTCGACGGTCGGGACTGGGTGGCCCACCAGCCGGGCTTCGCCGAACCGGAGGAACACCCCAGTCTCCCGCTCGGTGCCGCCCTCGGCGCGCTGGTCGTGTTGGTCGTCTCGCTGATCGCCGGCAAGGCGATCGTCGACTGGCTCGTGCGGTACGACTGGCCGGTGGTGGCCTACGTCGTCATCCTGGCCACGATCGGATACGGCCCGTCGCTGGCGTGGGGATGGTACGTGCGTCGACGCTGGGGCGCGCAGCGGTTGACGTCGCTCGGTTGGCGCTTCCGCTGGTCCGACCTGGGGTGGGGACCGCTCACCTGGTTGGCGGCGTTGGGGACCCAGCTCGTGTTGGCTGCGATCGTGTTGGTGTTCGACATCCCGTTGAGTAGCAACGTCGACTCCGCCGCCGACCTCGATGCCGACCGGGCGTACATGGTCGCGACACTCGTCACCGCGGTGATCGCCGCGCCGGTGATCGAGGAGCTCGTGTTCCGCGGGCTGGTGTTGCGCGGTCTCCTCAGCCGGATGCGGCCGTCGTTGGCGATCCTCGCCCAGGGCGTGCTGTTCGGCCTCGCTCATGTCGACCCGGTGCGAGGCATCGGCAACATCGGGCTCGCGTTCGTGCTGTCGGGCGTCGGCGTCGCGTTCGGCGCCAGCGCCTATCTCGCTCGGCGGCTCGGCCCGACCGTCATCGCCCACGCGATCTTCAACGGCGTCGTGATGGTGATCGTGCTCAGCGGGGTGCTCGACGACGTCGAGACCGACCTCGGCGCCGTGGCCGGATGGTTGACGGGATTGCCGCTCGGCTGAACCCCGTCGCGCGCGTCACGCCCGCTCGGCGGGAGGTTCGTCGAGCAGCATGTTGTCGATCAGACGCACGTCGCCGAACCAGACGGCGGTCAGGATGCACGCGGGCGGCTCGGCCCGTTCACCGGGTTCGAGGCTGAGGGCGTCGACCACCTCGACGTACTCGACGTCGGCGCGTGGTTCGGCGGCGATGCGGTCGAGCGCTACCGAGCGAAGGACGGCCGCGTCCCGCTCGCCGGCGGCGAACGCATCGGCGGCATCCCGGAGCGACCGCGAGATCACGAGCGCCGCCGAGCGATCGTCGGGTGCGAGCCGGACGTTGCGGCTCGAGAGTGCGAGCCCGTCGGGTTCGCGCACGATCGGCACACCGAGCACCTCGACCGAGAGGTCGAGATCGCGGACCAGTCGTCGCACGATCGCGAGCTGTTGGAAGTCCTTCTGGCCGAACGCGGCGACGTCGGGCAGCGTGGCGTTGAGCAGTTTGGTCACCACCGTGGTCACACCGCGGAAGTGGCCGGGGCGGCGTGGCCCCTCCAACCGGTCGGCCAGGTCGCCCGGTTCGACGTGGGTCTGGAACCCCGGCGGGTACATCGTCGCTGCCGTCGGCGCATAGACCGCGTCGACCCCCGCCCGGCGGCACGTGTCGAGGTCGTCGTCGATCGGCCGCGGGTAGTGGTCGAAGTCGGCCGATTCGTTGAACTGCAGCGGGTTGACGAAGATCGTGACGATGACCCGATCGGCCCGGTCGCGCACGGCGTTGACGAGCGCCAGGTGCCCGCGGTGCAGCGCCCCCATCGTCGGCACGACGCCGATGCGCGCTCCGTCCGCTCGGTGTGCACGCGACCACTCGCGCATCTGCGCGGGGGTGGTGATGACGTCCATCAGCGCCGAAGCTACCCGGGCCAGGCGCCCGGGCACAGATCGCGGTAGGCCGGCGACGTGCCGAGCGATGTGGCCGTGACCACGGCGTCGGTGCACGCCGTCTCGAACACGTCGGCTGCGGCAGCGAACAGTCGGTTGAGCCTGACCACGCGCGATTCGGTGGAGCGGATCTCGACCACGTCGTCGCCGGGGAGCACGTGCCGGTCGGTCGACAGGCCGAAGATCGTGTCGCCGTCGACGAGGAGGTGAGCGGGTCGGATCGCCCGGGCGAGACCGTCGTGGGCCGACTGTGCGAGCCGGCCGGCCTCGGGGCGAGACAGCGTGACGTCGGTGGCCACCACGCCGATCGTCGTGTTGAGCGGTGGTGGCGCGGCGGCCGCGAGGTGGTCGCGCAGCGCGGTTCGTTCGGCCGCCGGTGGCCGTCGGAGCGACCGGACGGGAGACCACGGCGCGCCGGTGGCCGGGTCGATCACGGCACCGCTCGCGTTGACGACGGCGAGCGCGGCGACCGTGACGACGATGTCGTCGAAGGCGACCGTGGTGCTCGCCATGCCGACGCCGCCCTGGAGACCACCCGCCCGCGCGCCGGTGCCGGCGCCGACCGACCCGCGCCGCGGGGTCCGGCGGGCGGCGCGCAGCGCTCGTGCCCCGAACTCGGGGCCCGGTCGGTTGCCGAACCGTCCGCCGCGCCCGAGGTCGAAGATCACCGCGGTCGGCACCACCGGCACGACGTGTTCGGAGTCGGGCCCGACCGGAACGCCCAGTCGGCGCCGCTCGAGCTCGGCCATCACGCCGTCGGCCGCCGACAGCCCGTATGCGCTGCCCCCGGTCAGGCAGATCGCGTGCACACGATCGACGAGATTGCGGGGGTCGAGCGCATCGGTTTCGCGGGTGCCGGGGCCACCGCCGCGCACGTCGACACCGCTGATCGCGCCGTCGGGAGCGGTGACGACGGTGGTGCCGGTCTGCCAGCCGCGCCCTCGCCGTTGATGGTGTCCGACGAGGAGCCCGCCGACATCGGTGAGCGATCCGTGTCCGAAGGGGTCGAGCGTCACGCCATGACCGTACCGAACCCGCCGCTATGGTTCGCGACGTGCTCGGCCGTGAAGCAGCCCCCGACACGACCTGGGTTCGGCTCGCCGGCGGCGCGAAGCAACGGGTCGGCGACATGTTCCACCAGGTCCACGACGTCGCCACCAGGTGGGCGGCGATCGGGCCGCGGTCGTCTCGGGCGAGGGCGTTCGGCGCGTTCGGCGACGGCAGTGTCATCTGCTACCCGCCGAACACGCTGATGAACGTGCGGTACATCCGGATCGGTTCGTCGACCATGCTCGGCCCGCAGATCGCACTGTCGGCCGGGATGGTGCCCGGACAGCGATGCATCAGCGACACGGTCGTCTCGATCGGCGACCGGTGCCTGATCGGGCGGGGGAGCGGCATCGTCGGTCACCTGTCCATCGAGATCGGCGACGACGTCTGGACGGGGCACCACGTGTACATCACCGATCAGAACCACGGCTTCGCCGACCCGAACCGTCCGATCTCCCAGCAGATGCAGCCCGAACGTCCGGTCAGGATCGGCGACGGCTCCTGGATCGGGCACGGCTCGGTGATCCTCCCCGGCACGACGATCGGACGGAACGTCGTCATCGGAGCGAACAGCGTCGTGTCGGGAGAGATTCCCGATCACTCGGTGGCGGTGGGCGCGCCGGCCCGCGTGGTGAAGCGGATCAGCGGGTGAGGTCGCGCGGCGGGGCGCAGGCCGGCATCTCGTTGTCGATCGCGAACGTCTCGATCCGCTCGCTGATCGGGATGCCCTCGGCAGTCTCGTAGAACGGCAGATTCTCGCCCGACTCACGGAGTTGGTCGGCGTAGCGGTACCGGTCTTGGATGTAGATGCGGTACTCGGCCTCCCACAGCGGCACGATCTCGATGCCCTTCTGGTCGGTCGGGGTGACGGCGACGACATCGTCGAGCATGCGCTCGATGATCTCGGTCGTCGTCTCGACGATCTCGGCCCGTTCACGAATGAGTTCGGGGCCGCCGTCGGCGATCACGCGGAAGTCCGCCAGTTCGAGTCGCTCGGCGTTGGCGGTCCGGCAGA
>CAXAWD010000161.1:0-7675 GCA_963972325.1 uncultured Acidimicrobiaceae bacterium | reverse complement strand
GGGTCCGCCGCGGCCCGCTTGCCCCGGGCGCCCAGTCCAATAACCCCCTGTCGGGCTCGACGTCGGGCCCCGGGGAGATCTCGCCGGCGTTGTACGGCTCGAACGCGGGCTGGTTGAGGATCCGTCGCGCCGTGCGCACGGCTTCGATCCACTCGCGGCGGTCGCGTTCGGTCGACAGGTAGTTGAACTGCACGGCCGGGTGCTGCCGCGGGTCGGTCGAGCGGATCTTCACCGTGCCCGTGGAGTCGCTGAACATCGGGCCGACGTGCACCTGGTAGCCGTCGCCGGTCGTCATCGGTCCGCTCGGCGCCGAGCCGTCGTAGCGGATCGCGATCGGCAGGAAGTGGAACATCAGGTTCGGGTACGGCTCGTCGGGGTTGCTCTTCACGAACGCGCCGGCTTCGAAGTGGTTGGTGGCGGCCGGGCCGCGCCGGAACAGCCACTGCAGCCCGATCCACGGCATCCGCCACTTGGCGAGGTGCTTCTGCATCGACACCGGCTGCTTGCAGGCGTACTGGATGTAGACCTCGAGGTGGTCCTGCATGTTCTCGCCGACGCCGGGCAGGTCATGCACCACATCGATGCCGAGCGACGCGAGGTGGTCGGGGTCGCCGATGCCCGAGAGTTGCAGCAGCTGCGGGGAGTTGAAGGCACCGCCGCACGAGATGATCTCGGCGCCGCGCACGACGTGGTTCCGGCGGTTGCGTCGGTACTCGACACCGACCGCCCGCTTGCCCTCGAAGACGATCTTGTTGGCCTGTGCCCGCGTGATCAGGGTCAGGTTCGGCCGGTCGAGCACCGGGTGCAGGTAGGCGCGCGCGGCGCTGAGCCGACGACCGCGACGGACGTTCTTGTCGAAGGGCGCGAACCCTTCCTGACGGAACCCGTTGACGTCGTCGGTCCGCCGGAACCCGGCCTGTTCGCCGGCGTCGAGCCAGGCCCGGAACAACGGGTTGATGGCCGGGCCTCGCTCGAGTTCGAGCGGGCCGTCGCCGCCGCGCCAGTCGTCGGCACCGGCAAGGCAGGTTTCCATCCGCTTGAAGTACGGCAGGCAGTGGGCGTAGTCCCAGTCGGCCATGCCGGGGCGCTGCGCCCACTTCTCGTAGTCCATCGGGTTGCCCCGCTGGAAGATCATGCCGTTGATCGAACTGGACCCGCCGAGCACCTTGCCGCGGGCGTGGTACACCCGACGACCACCCATGTACGGCTCGGGTTCGCTCTCGTACTTCCAGTCGTAGAACCGGCTGCCGATCGGATACGCGAGCGCGGCCGGCATGTGGATGAACACGTCCCACTTCCAGTCGGTGCGACCGGCCTCCAGCACCAGCACCCGGTTGTCCGGGTCGGCGCTGAGGCGGTTCGCCAGCGCACAGCCGGCCGATCCACCGCCGACGATGATGAAGTCGTATTCAGCTGGTTCGGCCACGCGGCGACGTTACCGCCGGCGGGTGGGGACGCCGACCGGTCAGGTCTCCGCGAAGTAGAGGATCTCGGTGGTCGGTGCGTCCGATCCGGATTCCGGCTCCACGGTGATGCCCCACGCCTCGGCGACGACATCGGTGAGTTCGGCGGTGTCGTCGATCGCTCCGTCGTCGGTGTCGAACAGCCCCGCAGGCGTCGGCGTGCCGTAGGCGATCGCCCAGAGCGCGTAGCGCAGGCCCGGCTCCAGATCGCCCACGTCGTCACCGCGCAGCGCAACTCGGTCCAGATCAGCGGAGTACGCCAGTTCGACCGCGCCGCGCTCCCCCTCGAGCCGTGCGACGACCGCATCGGCGGCGGACGCCACGTCGTCGTAGCCGTCACCGTCGCTGCCCGACATCACGACCGCCCCGACGATCAGGATCACCGCGGCTGCGGCCGCGGTCAGCATGTTCGCGATCGACAGCTTGCGACGACGGCGATCGGCGAGGTCGGCGACCGCGGAGGTGGGCATCGACGTCGGGCGGACCTGCTCGGTCTCGTCGAGTCGAGCGAGCACCGAGTCGCGCACGTCGGGTGACGGCCGGTCGGCCGTCGCTTCGGCGAGTTCACCGACGACGTCGGCGTAACCGGCCAGCTCGGCCTGGCACGTCGCGCAGGCCGGGAGGTGGGCCTCGAACGCGTCTCGTTCGTCGTCGTCGAGAGCATCGAGTGCGTAGGCCGCCACGAGCGAGTGGAGATCCGGGGTCATGGTGTTGCTCCCATGAGCTGGCGGAGACGGCTCAGCCCGTCCCGTATTCGTGTCTTGATCGTGCCTTCGGGCACGTTCAACATGGCGGCGACCTCCCGGTAGGTGTGCCCACCGTAGAACGCGAGGCCCACCGCCTCGCGCTGTGCCTCGGACAGGAGCGCGAGGGCATCGACCACCGTCGAACGTTCCAGATCGGCCGTCACCTCGTCGACGACGACGTCGCGCTCGGCGACCCGATGGTTCGCGTCGGCAACGTCGCGAGCTCGCGCCGACTCCTCGGAGCGCACACGGTCGACAGCTCGGCGGTGGGCAACCGTGGCGGCCCACGCCTTCGGAGACCCCTTCGACCGGTCGTACCTCGGTGCCTGCTTCCACAGTTCGAGGAAGACGTCCTGGGTGACCTCCTCCGCGATCGCCCGGTTGCGCACGACGCGTACGACCGTGCCGAACACGACGGGCGACACGTCGTCGTAGAACTCGGCGAACGCCGCCCGGTCGCCCGATCCAGCCCGTTCGATCGCGCTCGGGCACGGTGTGGCGCGGTCCCGATTCGGGACGCCGGAGGTCATGACCCCGACGGTGCCCCGTTCGCTGTGTCCCGAAACCGGGCCCGGCGGCCAGGCGACACCGAAGGTCCCGATCTCGAGCGCGACCGGGGAGGTCATCCCACGATCACCACGGCGCGCATCGTCGGGTGGATCCGGCAGAAGTATGGGTACTCACCCGGTTCGTCGAACGTGAACTCGAACGTCTCGTCCTGGCTCAGATCGCCCGAATCGAACTCGACGGGCGAGCCGTCGCCGGATGTCACGGTGTGGTCGAACGCGTCGGTGTTGACGAACGTGACCGTCGTACCTGCCTCGACACGCAGTTCGAGCTGATCGAACCGCGAATCGGCGATCGTCACGACGTCGGCCTCGGGAGCGACGGTGGACACCGAGGTGTCGGTCCGCGTGCTCCCCGTCTCGGCGGCGTCGCCGCCGCATGCGGTGACGGAGAGGATGATGAGTGCGGGTGTGATGGCGAGGAGCGTTCGAGTCTTCATGTGATCGATTCGGAACGCGGAACTCGACGGATTGGACGAGTTCCCGTCGGCGAACGGCCAGGACGGTGGGCCGCCCGATCCGAGAAAATCTGCGGGTCGTCCAATCCGGCTGCCCGATGGCTCCGAATCAGGTGTCGATGGCCCGCTCACATCGGCCATCTCCGTGAACACCCCCGAAAGGACATCAACCACATGCGACCCATCACCAAGCACCTCATGGCCTCGGTAGCCGCCCTCAGCCTCGTGGCGACCGCCTGCGGTGACAACGGCGACGACGCCGTGGCCGACCCGGTCACGACCGAAGCGACCGACGCCATGTCGAACGACATGAGCGGCGACATGACCGACGACACGTCCGATGACATGGACGACATGTCCGGCGAGATGAGCGAGGACATGAGCGACGACATGTCCGATGACATGAACGACGACATGTCCGATGACATGAACGACGACGGTGCTGCGGCGACCGACGACGGTGCCGCGACGCTGCGGGCCGGGTTGACCAGCCTGCTGCAGGAGCACGTGTACCTCGCCGGCATCACGATCGAGACCGCCGTCGACGCCGGCGGCGACCTCGAGAACCCCACGGTCGGCGCCGCCGTCGCTGCGCTCGACGAGAACACCGTGGCGCTCAGCGAAGCGGTCGGCAGTGTCGCCGGCCCGGAGAACGGCGAGGCGTTCCTCGGTCTCTGGCGCGAGCACATCAACTTCTTCGTCGACTACACGCTCGGCAAGGCGACCGACGACCAGGCTCAGGTCGACCAGGCGCTCACCGACCTGTCCGGCTACCAGCAGGCCGCCGGCGCCTTCTTCGAGGAGATCACCGGCGGAGAGATCCAGGCCGACAACCTCATCGCCGGGCTGGACGGGCACATCGCCACGTTGACCACGGCGATCGATGCGGTCGTCGCCGGTGACACCGCAGCGTTCGACCACCTCCGTGAGGCGGCGCAGCACATGTTCGGTGCCGCACTGCTCTTGTCGACCGGTATCTCGAACGCCGCGCCGGAGATGTTCCCCGGTGACGTCACGAGCGGCCCGGCCGAGACCCGCGCGGTGTTGACCAACCTCCTGCAGGAGCACGTCTACCTCGCCGGCATCACGATCGAACAGGCCGTCGAATCCGGCGGCGACATGGAAGCCCCGACCGTGCAGGCCGCTGCCGCCACGCTCGAAGCCAACTCGGTTGCCCTGTCGGAGGTCATCGGCTCCGTCGCCGGCCCGGACGACGCCGAGGCGTTCCTCGGTCTGTGGCGTGAGCACATCGGCTTCTTCGTCGACTACACGCTCGGTGCCGCCACCGGCGACGACGCGATGAAGGACCAGGCGCTCACCGACCTGTCCGGCTACCAGCAGGCCGCCGGCGCGTTCTTCGAGGAGATCACCGCCGGTGAGCTCCCCGCCGATGCGCTGGTCGCCAACCTCGACATGCCCATCCCGACCCTCTCCGCCACTATCGACTCACTCGTCGCCGGTGACGGCCAGGTGTTCGACCTGCTGCGTGATGCTGCCCAGCACATGCCGTCCTCGGCGCTGGCCATCTCGACCGCCGTCGTGGCCGCCACGAGCTGAGCGACTCACAGCCCGGCGCCTCGATCGAGGCAACGCGGCGGGCCCGAGGGGGCGAGGGACACCCCGGGGTCGCCCGCGGCGGGTGCTGCTGCGGCGCTCGGGCTCGTGCGATTCGACGCAGGGGCGGCTCGGTCTTGGGCGGCACCTTGCGCGGCGGCAGCTCGGCCAACAGTTCGCGCGTGGCCGCGGTGACGATCGCGACCGCTCGCTCGAACGGCTCGGCCGTGGCGTCGGAGGTCTTCTGCACACCGCTCACCTTCCGGACGAACTGCCGAGCGGCCGCCTCGATCTCATCGGGGGTCGCGGACGGCTCGAGCCCGCGCAGCGTGGTGATGTTCCGGCACATGCCGCGACCGTACGCCCCACCCGGGCCCGTGTCGACACGCTCCCGATGAGACTCGGTGAGACTTTCGGCCCTGGCGACGGGCGGCCCGTCGCGGTTCTGTCGAATTGCATCGACAGAACGACCGAGCGTGGCGCCACGCAGGAAAGGGCAGGCCAGATGAACGTACTCATCGCCATCGCATCACGACATCACGCGACCGTCGAGATCGCCGAGCGCATCGCCGCCGTGCTGCGGTCTCGTGGTTTCGGAGTCGATCTCGTCGACGCCGAGCCGTCTCGCTGGCTCGATGACGAGCACGACGCCTACATCATCGGGAGCGCGATCTACCTCGACCGGTGGTTGCGCTCTGCTCGACGGTTCGTGGCAGAGAACGAGACCGTGCTGGCACGGCACCCGGTGTGGCTGTTCAGCTCCGGGCCGCTCGGCGAGCCGCCGCGTGCCACGCTCGACGACGACGCGTCCCACTCGCTGGTCGGAACGTCGGAGGTCGCGCCGGTCGAACATCACGTGTTCGGTGGGCGTCTCCGCCCCGACGGTCTCGGGCCGGTCGAACGGGCCCTCGCCGGCGTGATCGGTGCGCCGGAGGGCGACTTTCGCGATTGGGAGGACGTCGACCACTTCGCTCGAGACATCGCCGACACGCTCGACCACGCAACGGCCGCCTGACGCCGGCGGATCCCGATCGACGGCCTTGCCAGAAGCCGTTAGGCCGAGTTAACTTTCGGTGAGCACCTTGCTGACACGCACCGACCGAGGAAGCACCTCCGATGAGTTCCACGAGCCACCGCACCGACCGAGACAGGGCACGAGCGTGGGGCACGATCGCGGTCGGCGACGAGCCGACCCGGTTCGAGTTCTGTGCCGCAACCGGGCGGCGAACGGTGGCGGCCTGCCCCGACTTCGCCATGGCCACCAAGTGGTCGCGGTCGCTCAAGCGCATCCACCACATCGAGATCTGCGAGCGCGCCGGCACCGAGATGCTCACGGCCTGGATCCACGGCACCGGCCACCGGTCGCCCACCACCCGACGGATCTCGCTCTCGACCGCGATCGCGCTCGGCCTGCGTCGGGTACCGGTCCTCATGGCTCTCGACCAACCGGCGACCTCATGATCGTCTGCCGCTGCGAGCTTTCTCCGATCGAGTGATCCGCAACGCCGCGATGGCCGGGGCGACCACGCGCGTCGCGGGCGCCGTCGTTCACCGGGCGGGCCGACCCTGGCCGCGTTCGAGCAGCCGCCGAACCTGATCCGACCAGGCCGCCTGCGGCAGCAGATCGATCCAACCGACCGGGAACCGGAGGTGGGACGCGCTCCAGACGACCGAGCTGACGGCCGCCAGGCCTGACACGAACGCGATCATCAGGGCGGGATCGTCGATCACCGCAGCCGGCTCGATCGTGCGTGCGAACGGGAGCACCAGCACGGCGGGCACCAGCCAGAGCATGGCCCGCCGCCAGGCGATCGTCATGCTGACCGGTCGGCTGACTCCCACCAGGAGCGCCAGTTCCATCACGAGGTAGAACGCCGACGGGTTCACCCGACCGGCCATCGTGAAGCAGAGGTTCAGGAGTACCCCCGCCCACAGCGCCCGCCGGGGGAAGCGGCCGAACAGCAGGCCCAGCCCGATCGTGAGCTGCATCGCGCCCACCAGCCAGGCGACGGGCACGATCAGCGGTTCGATCAACAGATCGGAGAACCAGCCGAAGAACGGCAGCATCAGCACGTCCTGCTCCAGCAGGAAACGATCGTGCACCTCGCCGCTCCACCAGTTCGGGTCGATCACCTTCTCCGCGCCGGCGCGCAACCATCCGGCAGCGAGGAACAGTCGGAGCGGGAGCAGCAACGCCGTGACGGCGCGTGCACCACCGGCGGGGCCGTCGACGGCGGACGAAGCGGCGGACGAGGTGCTGGGGAGGTCGGTCCTGAGCGTCATCACCGCGATCGAATGCCGTCACGGTGAGCGTTCGCGACGGTGCGACGAAAGATCCGCGAAAGGCCACCGAGCAGCGCCGACACCGCCGCGAACGGCCTGTTCACGGCAGGTTTCGGCATCTTTCGAAGCTCTTTCGAATCTCGACGAACACGCCTTACCGCCGGGCCCGACCGTGGTTCTCGTCACCAACGACCACCCACCGGGCATCAGCCCCTCCGAACAAAGGAACGAACATGAACAAGACCCTCAAGACCTCCGTGACCGCCATCGCCATCGCCGGCGGCGGCATCATCGGGGTCGGCTCGCTGGCCGCCGCCAGCTACGGCGACGAGCCGCCGACGCTCGAGGACACCGACGACGTCACCGCCGACGACGACACGACCGACGACGGCGATCCGGTCGGCCTCCAGGACGCGACCGACGACGTCGATGACACGACGACCGAGGAGACGTCGGAAGCCGACGCCGAGTCCGACCGTCGCGGTCGTCGCGGGTGCGGCGACAGCGAAGAGGTCGCCGCAGCGCTCGGGTTGACCACCGACGAACTGCAGGCGGCCCGCGATACCGGCCGGAGCCTGGCGGAGATCGCGGCCGACCAGAACGTG
>CAXAWD010000160.1:0-7681 GCA_963972325.1 uncultured Acidimicrobiaceae bacterium | reverse complement strand
TCGGCACCTGGTCGGGCACCGTCCGAGACGCCGATGGGCACGACCACCACGTCGACGGCATCGACGGCTTCGCCGAAGAAGCCCGCAACCGTTGGTGACCGAGCGCACCGGGACCCGCACCAACCACGAGGAACCACGCCATGACCGAACCGACATCCGGCCGCATCGCGACCCTGACCTTCAGCCCGGCACTCGACGTCTCGACCGAGACCGACACCGTCGTACCCACCCGGAAGCTGCGCTGTTCCGAACTCGTCGAGCACCCGGGTGGCGGCGGTGTGAACGTCGCACGCGTCGCGACACGCCTCGGCGCATCGGCCAGGGCCGTCGTCCCGCTCGGTGGCCGCACCGGTTCCCGGGTCGCCGAACTCCTGCAGGATGAACTGATCGAGATCGAGGCGATCGAGACGGTCGCTCCCACCCGCCAGAGCTTCTCGGTCACCGGCCGCGACTCCGGCGACCAGTACCGGTTCGTGATGCCCGCCCCGGTGTTGTCTCCCGGCGAACTCGACGCGCTCATCGAGGCGACCAAGCGAGCATGCGCACACGCCGACTGCCTCGTGGTCTCCGGCCGCACCCCGCCGGAGACCCCCGACGACATCTTCGACACCCTCGTCGAGATGGCGGGCGCAACACCGGTGATCGTCGACACGTCGGGCCCCGCGCTGCAACAGGCCCTGCGCAGCGGCGCCACGCTCGTCAAGCCGAGCGCGAGCGAACTCGGTTCGATCGTGGGTCGGGAACTCCTGACCGAGTCCGAGATCCTCGACGGGGTCCGGTCGGTCGCCGCCGACTCGAACGTCGGTCACCTGGTCGCCTCGATCGGTTCGGGCGGAGCGTTCGCCGTCGACGCCGTCGGGACGACCCACCGCTATCGGGCGCCGTCGGTGAAGGTGCGCAGTGCGATCGGCGCCGGCGACTCGATGATCGCCGGCATCGCGGTGGCCCTGTGCCGGGGTGACGACCCGATCGCGGCGATCGCGGCGGGGATCGCCGCGGGCACCGCTGCGGTGCTGACCGACGGCACCGACTTGTGCCACGCCACCGACGCCGAGCGGCTCCGGCCGCTGGTCGTCGTCGAACCCGTCGACTGACCCGTCATCGGCTCGCTCGGTTCGGCGACCGGACGGTCGTCGCGGTCGATCTGGCATGCTCAGCCGATGGACGCCGACACGACCATGACCGCGGCGGTGACGATGCGCCACGGCGGTCCCGACTGCATCGAGGTCCACCACGATTGGCCACGCCCGACGGCCGGCCCCGGCCACGCCGTGGTGCGGGTGACCGCGGCCGCGGTGAACAACACCGACATCTGGGCCCGCGAGGGTCGGTACGGGACCGCCGACGATCCCGACGCGGTGGTCGGCTGGAAGGGCGTGCCACTCGACTTCCCGCTGATCCAGGGCATCGACGTCGCGGGCGAGGTCGTCGGTGTCGGCGAGGGCGTCGACCCGGCCTGGGTCGGTCGACGCGTGGTCGTCGACCCGGCCGCTCGCTACGAGGGGGAGTACCCGGCCGACATCGTCGGCAGCGAGGTCGACGGCGGTTTCGCGCAGTTCCACCGGTGCGCCGCCGACCAACTCCACGACGTCACCGCGTCACCGCTCACGATGCCGCAGCTGGCGTGTCTCCCGACCGCGTACGGGACGGCGCTCGGGATGGTGAATCGAGCGGAATGCTCGGCCGTCGAACGAGTGATCGTGACGGGCGCATCCGGCGGCGTCGGCATGGCAGCGGTGCAACTGCTCGTCGACCGCGGCTGCCACGTCGTGGCCCGCACCAGCGAGGCGAAGCGCGACCTCGTCGCCCGACTCGGCGTCGACGAGATGTCGGTGCGTGGCGTCGACGACGTCGCGTCGATCGCTCCCGTCGACGCGGTGGTCGACGTGGTCGGAGGCGACGAGTTCGGACCGATGATCGACCGTCTCCGCGACGGCGGTCGCCTCGTCACCGCCGGTGCGATCGCCGGCGCGGTCGTGCCGTTCGACATCCGACG
Source organism: uncultured Acidimicrobiaceae bacterium (assembly GCA_963972325.1). Lineage (GTDB taxonomy): Bacteria > Actinomycetota > Acidimicrobiia > Acidimicrobiales > Ilumatobacteraceae > Ilumatobacter. Next base: position 5,685 of record CAXAWD010000160.1, on the reverse strand, counting down.
CCTGTACCTGCACCACCGACGGATCATCGGATCGACGATGCACACTCCGGATGACTTCGCCGAGCTGTCTCGGATCGCGGTCGCGGGCGGCATCGAGCCGTTGGTCACCGCCACGTTCCCGCTGACCGAGATCGCCGCCGCGCAGGCGCGGTTCCTCGCCAAGGACTTCGTCGGCAAACTCGTCGTCGAGCCGTAGCCGACCGGCCATGTGGGCAGGGGACGCCCACGCAGCGTTCCCCTGCCCCGGAGGGTCACATGGCGTCGACGGCGGGCATGATCTCGTGCTTGAGGACCTTGAGGTCGTCGAGCGTCTTGGACACGGGCACGTCGGTGAACGGCGGCCACAGCAACGGCATCGTAAGGCCGGCCTCGGCCAGGCGCTTGAGGTTCTCGGTGATCTGCTGCTTCGTGCCGATCAGGATGTTGCTGCCCTTGCCGAGGTTCGACTGGTCGGTCTCCTCCTCGGTGATCACGAACCAGCACATGCTGGCGATCTCGAGATCGTCGATCGAGTGAGCGCCCTCGACCTCGTCGAGTTCACGCTGGATGGCGGTCCGCCACGTGGTGAGCTCCTCCGGCGTGTCCTGGATGCCGATCCAACCCGACAGGTTGTACTTGGCGACGCGGTTGGCCGCACGCTTCGGGTCCTTGAGACCGCTGAAGTAGATGGGCGGATGCGGGTCGTTCTGCAGTGGCTTCGCACCGAACCCGCAGCGGTCGAAGTCGGCGAACTCGCCGTGGTACTCGAACACGTCGTTGGTCCAGATGCCCTGCAGGACCTCGACGGTCTCACGCACGTGCTTGTTGCGCTTCGGGAAGATGTGCGAGGCGCTCGCGGCGGCGAACTCCTCGGGCATCCAACCCGCGCCGAGCCCGACGTTGAGCCGACCGTTCGACAGGTGATCGACGGTGGCGAGTTCGGCAGCGAGCACGCCGGGCGCGCGGTACGGGGTGTCGGTGATGCTCATGCCGATGCGGACCTTCGACGTCTTCGCCGCGAGCCACGGGATGAGTGGCCACCCCTGGTACCACTGGCCGCGCGATGACACCGGCAGCTGCTTCGGGAAACCGTCCATCATGCCGAACGCGTACTGGAGCTCTTCACGGTCGGACGCCTCCGGCACGACGATCCGGTCGAGCGTCCAGACCGAGTCGAAGTCGAGGTCCTCCGCGAGCGCGGTCAGGTCCTCGAGCTCCTTGACGGTCACCTCGTCACGGAAGTTGGGCAGGTACAGCGCGAGCTTCATGAGCGAGCACCTCCTCCGGTCGTGTGTCGAGATCCGACGGCGTGCTTGAGATCCATGTGGTACTCCTCCCTCGACGACCGGCGCCAACCGCAGGCCGCGTGCTCAGCGTCGCCTGCGTGTGACGGGCGTAACAGGCCCGGCCGCATCATTCCTGCTGGTGCGAACGCACCATTCGGTGCCGACGGAGGCGATCAGCGGCGGAGGATGCCGGCCCGAGCGGCGATCGCCGTGGCCTCGAGCTTCGAGTGCGCGCCGAGCTTGTTCAACACGTGCTGCATGTGATTACGAACCGTGTTGACGCTCAGGAACAGCTCGGCCGCGATCTCCTTGTTGCTCAGACCCCGCGCCGCGATCCGCAGCACCTCGAGTTCGCGCTCGGTCAGATCAGACCCGAGCCCCGGCTGGTCGCGCAGCATCAACGAACGCACCATGTCGGGCGACACCGGGGTCTCGTCGGCCGCCACCGCCAGCACGGCACCGAGGATCTCGGCGGCACCGTTGCGCTTGGTGATGTACCCGGAGCATCCGGCGTCCATCGCCTCGGAGAGCAGCACGGTGTCGGTGTAGGACGTGAGCATCAGCACCCGGGTGGCCGGGCACGCAGCCTTGATCGCCACGATCCCCGACACGCCGTCGCTGTCGGGGAGGTCGTAGTCGAGGATCACCACATCGGGCCGCAGCGACGTCGCTGCACGAACGCCCTCCGCTGCCGTGCCGACCGTGCCGACGACCGCGACCTCGTCGCGCGTCGACCATGCCGACGTGAGGAGCTCCGCGAGCACACGATGATCGTCCACGATCACGACCCGTACCGGTTGCGTCGGTCCTGTCTCGTTCATGGGCCCCTCTCCGAAGGCACTGTTGCCGCCACCCCGGATGTGAGAAAGTCATGGGACCAGGGAGGCGTGTGTGGAAGATGATCGCGCATCGGTCGAGCAACGTCGACCGAATCACGAGTGCTGTGTCCTCGTCGGTGTCGATGCGGTGGCACATCGCCGCGCCGAGTCACCCGATGTGCCGATCGTCGCGCTGGTCGACTCGACCGCACCGTTGCAGGCCGTGCTGGCGCGAACCGCCGGCGCAGACGTCGTGTTGCCGGCGTCCGACCTCGACGGTGGCGAGCTCGACCGAACACCCGGACTCGCACTGGCGATCGAGGCCGCCACCACGATCGCACGCCGCCGCATCGAGGTCGCCCGGTCGTCTCGTCGCGTCGCACACGATCTCGCCGGGGCGTTCAACGTGATCGGGCTCGCGGCAGAGGTGGGCAGGAGCGGCGCCACCGCGCCCGACGATGCACTGGGGCACATCGCATCGATCGCCGCCGACGCCGGCAACGACGCGTGGCGAGCCGGCCGCGCCGACCGGGCGTCGCGCCGATCGCTCACGGCCGTCGACGTGTTCCGTGTCGTTCGCGATGCGGCGGCCGTCCATCCCGATGTCGAGGTGGACACCGGAGATGGCACCGCGTGGGCATTCGCCGACGAACTCCAACTGTCGACTGCCCTCACCGAGTTGATCGACAACGCCCGACGCGCCGACGCTCGTCGCATCCACATTCGAGTCGTCGACGTGGCGGACCAGGCCGTCATCGTGGTCGCCGACGACGGCACCGGCTTCGACCCGGCACGGCGTCGAGATCTCGGCATCCCGCACAACACGACGACCGGCTCCGACCGGCAGGGGCTCGGGTTGGCGACGGTCGCGGAGTACGCCGCCGACCTCGGAGGGTCGTTGACCGTCGACGACGGCCCTGCCGGATGGTCGACGGCGGTTCGGCTGGCGCTGCCGATCGTCGACGAGACCGCCGCCGACGTCGCCGCTCGGGCGATCGAGATCGCCGTCGATCAAGCCGCGGCGCAGGCCGAGATCCTCGAGCTGGTGGTTCGGGACGCTCCCCTCGCGGAGTCGCTCGACGCCATCGTCACGGCGATCGAGCACCAGCTCCCCGACTCGTCCTGCTCGGTGCTGTTGTTGCGCAACGGCCGCAGCCTTCATCACGGCGCCGGCGCTCGGCTCCCCGCGGCATACCGCGACGCGATCGACGGAGTGGCCATCGGGCGCGGCCAGGGTTCGTGCGGCACCGCTGCCTACACGGGCCATCCCGTCATCGCCGCAGATGTCACGACCGATCCCAACTGGGTGAACTTTCGCGACATCGCCATCGAGCACTCCCTGCGATCGTGCTGGTCGACGCCGATCGTCGCGAAGGAGGGAGCCGAGGTTCTCGGCACGTTCGCCGTGTACAAGTCCACCGTGTGGACGCCCGACGAGGCCGCCATCAAGCTCGTGAAACGGTTCACCTATCTGGCCGCCGTCGCGATCGAACACCATCGACTGTTCCGCGAACTCGCCGAGAGCGAACTGCGGTTCAGGAGCGCGTTCGAGGGAGCGAGCGCCGGGATGGCGTTGGTGCACCTGGACGGCTCGTTGCTCAAGGTGAACCCGGCGCTGTCGGCGATGCTCGGTCGCTCGGAGGAGTCGCTGCTGCTCTCGAACCTGCTCGACCTGGTGCATCCCGATGCCCGACCGGGGGTCCGCACGGCCTGGGATCTCCTGGCTGCCGAGCACGGATCACCGACCGATCCGGAACCGACCGTCGAAGTGCAACTCGACACGAGAGGGAGCACCGAGCCGATCTGGGCATCGATGAGCACCTCGCTCATCGCAGCGGCCGGCGAGCGGTACTTCTACATCGAGATCCGCGACATCACGGCGAACCGCCGCCACCTCGCGGAGCAGCGGGCACGCGAGGCTGCCGAGGCCGCCAACCACGCCAAGTCCGACTTCCTCGCACTCGTCAGCCACGAACTCCGCACCCCGCTGAACGCCATCCTCGGCTTCGCTCAGGTGATGCAGATGGTCGGCGTCGACCTCGACGAAGCGGAGCGTGCCGACAGCATCGGACAGATCGTGCGCGCCGGAGAACACCTACGAGACCTCATCGACGAACTGCTCGACCTCTCGCGCATCGAAGCCGGCCAACTGGCGGTGCAGCTCGAGCCCGTCGACACCGCCGACGTGATCGGCGCCGCGCTCGACCTGGTGTCACCGCTCGCAGGATCCCGCAGCATCTCGCTGATCGGCGACCACGGCGGCGACGATCGGCACCTCGTGCTCGCCGACCGACGCTGCCTCCGGCAGGTGCTGATCAACCTGCTCGGCAAACGCGATCAAGTACACCCCGTCGGACGGTCGCGTCGACGTACACGTTCGCCAGGTCGCGGGCGGCAACGTCCGGGTCGTCGTCAGCGACACCGGCGCGGGCATCCCACCCGATTCGATCACCGAGTTGTTCCAGCCGTTCCACCGGCTGGCGGGTCACGCTTCCGAGCGGTCGGAGGGCACCGGCCTCGGGCTCGCACTCACCGCCAGGTTGATGGAGGAGATGGGCGGCACGATCGGGGTCGAGAGCACCGTCGGCGTCGGCAGCACCTTCTGGGTCGAGTTCCCACCCGCCGTCGATCCCGTCGACGAACGAGCGAGCGAGCTCGCCGCGGCGGGTGAGCTCGCGGCACCGGTCGACGCCGACCAGCCGGCCGGCGTCGTGCTGTACGTGGAGGACGACCCGTCCTGCGTCGCGGTGATGCAGGCCGCGCTCGGGCTGCGGCCCGACGTCGAACTGCGCACGGCACCCTCGGCAGCGGCCGGCGCGAAGATGTTGGCGGCCGACGACGTCGATCTCGTCCTGCTCGACATCGGACTCCCCGACCGTTCGGGGTGGGATCTGCTCGGCGACATCCGTGCCGGGCAACCCGACCTCCCCGTCATCGTGCTGACCGCGAACGCCGAGTCGGTACCCGACGGCGCACCACGGCACGACCGGCTCTTCACCAAGCCGCTCGACATCGGCGACGCGCTAGGCGCGATCGACCTGATGCTCAGTGCGGCGCCGCGCCACGGCGTCGGCGAGCTGCTCGACCCGGTCGAGTAGTGAAGCGAGGTCGACCGGCTTCGACACGAACCCGTCGAAGCCACAGTCGGTCGTGGCCTGCAGCACGTCGGGAGTGTCCGCGCCGCTGACGGCGAGGATCCCCACGTCGCCGGTCGCCGGGGAGGCCCGCAACGCCCGCGCCAGGTCGAAACCGCCGTCGGCGTCGCCGAACGTGAGGTCGGTCAGCACCACATCGGGCGTGTCGTCGTCGGCACGGCGCAGCGCGGCCTCGACGTTCGGCGCCGTCGCCACCGTGTGACCGGCGCCCGCGAAGGCGAGCCGCATGAACGTCACACTCGCCTCGTGGTCGTCGACGATCAGAATCTTCACGGGCATGGCTCCTTCACCGTTCGCAATCCCGTGGACGGTATCGACGCTACGGCCGAAGCAGAGTGATGCGAATGCACCGTCACGATGATGCAAACACCACTGTCAGGCGTCCGACCCCGACTCCTACGTTCTCAGCGTCAACCACCGGACACGAGCGAAGGGGATCCTCATGGG
>CAXAWD010000159.1:0-7694 GCA_963972325.1 uncultured Acidimicrobiaceae bacterium | reverse complement strand
GTCATCACGTTCCTGATCCCGAGGATCTCGATCGGTGGTCACCTCGGCGGCGCTGCCGCCGGCGCGCTGATGGCCCTGGTGGTGATGGCACCGCGTCACCGCAGGTATCCGACGTGGGCCGGGTATGCCGCACCGATCGCCGTGGCGACACTCAGCGTGGTCGTTTCCGTGCTCGCCGTGTGAAACGCGCGACGCCGAGGCGTTATTCCTTCAAGGTCCGTGCGATGGTGCGGCGGTCAGACCGTCACGCTGTTAGTGTGAATTCACTCGTATTCGTCACTCTCAGTGGTCTTCATGTCGCAACCCGATGCTCGCCTCCGTCTCTGGACCGTCGCTCGACGGTCGCTCCGGCTCCGCCGCGCTCACGAGCAGACCGACCGCTGCGATCCCACCGCACAGACCGTGGTCGTGGACGCGATCGACGACCCCGACGAGCCGTTCCGACTGGTCCGGGCCGCCGGATCGCTGACCGCGACCTCGATCGACCGACTGTTCGACGCCTGGGCGACGCTGCTGCCTCCGCACGCGATCCATCTCGATCTCAGCGACGCACACATCGCCGACGCCGGCACCATGCAGCGCCTCGAGTCGGCCCTCGACCACCTCGAACGGCAGCAGATCAGCGTTCGCCTGGTCGGCATCGACCCGCACCACCCGGTGCTCCGACGCTGACCCCCACAACCCTGTCACACCCCCCGTGCACCATGGGGGCATGAACGAACACGACGTCCCCCAGCAACTGACCCTGTTGCCGTCGTCGAACGTGCCGGTCCAGTTCCGACTCGATGCCGACACGCGTCGCCGCGGGCAACGCCACATCGCCGAGATCCGCCGGATGCTCGCCGACCGCCAGGCAGCTCGCCAGGCGCAGGCCGCCTGAAGCGTCTCCTCAGCCGGAGTTCGGTGCCAACGACGTGACCGCATCCCAGTGGTCGAGGTCGGGGTCGAACGGCAGGATCGCCAGCGAACTGGTGGTCACCCCGTTGTCGAAGTACTCCTGCACCTTGGCCCGGCAGGCCGCCGGCGTGCCGTGCACCACCAGATCGTCCACCACCGAGTCCGGGATCTCCGCCAGCGCCTGCTTGCGGTCGCCCGCCCTCCAGGCGGCCCACATGCCCGCCAACTCGTCGCCGCGCCCCAGCCACTCCTGGAACGCGGCGTACACCGGCACGTTCATGTAGGCGGCGATCGCCCGGCGGGCTCCCGCTCGCACCACCTCGGCGTTCTCGCTCGGACACACGAAGATGCGGGCCACGAGCTCACGGTCCTCGCCGCCGGCGCCCTCCCGCAGCGCCGCCGCCACCTGCGGCACGTCACCCGCCGCCAACCAGTTCGTGATCGCACCGTCGGCTTCGCGGCCGGCCATTCTCAACATGCCCTCACGCAGTGCCGCCACGACGATCTGCGGCGGCTGTTCCGGCCGGATACCCAGCCGGAACCCTCGGATCTCGAACGTGTCGTAGGCGCGGTCGACCTTCTCCCCCGCGAACGCGTCGCGCAGGAATCGAACCATGTCGCGGACCTTGTGGTACGGCCGCTCGAACGGCACGCCGTTCCACCGCTCGACGATCACGTTCGATGACGACCCGATGCCGAGCACGAAGCGGCCCGGCGCAGCGTCGGCGAGCGTTGCTGCGCTCTGGGCCATGCACGCCGGGGCCCGGGTGTACGCGGGCAGGATCGCCGTGCCGAGCCGCAATCGGGGCTCCCACACCGACGCCAGTGCGAGCGGGGTCAACCCGTCGCCGCCGTCCGATTCGGCCGTCCACACGTCGGTGTACCCGAGGTCGGCCAGTTCGACGATGCGTTCCCGTTGGGCGTGGAGCGGGCCGGGTAACGGGATGGTCATTCCGGGGCGTTGGGGCATCGACATGCCTGCGACTGTAGGTCGCGTCGCCACCGGCGTTACCGTCCGACCATGGCAGATCAACCGTGGCAGGGCGATGCCTGCTCCCTCGTCGATGCGTTCCGTTCCGGTGAGCGCAGCCCCGTCGAAGAACTTGCGGCGACCTACGCCGCGATCGAGTCGAGCGACCTCAACGCGTTCTCCCACCTACATCGCGAGCAGGCCGAGGCCGCCGCAGCCGTTGCCGACGTCTCGAAGCCGTTCGGCGGGGTACCGGTCGGGGTCAAGGAACTCGACCAGGTCGAGGGATGGCCCGACACGCACGCCTGCGTCGTGTACCGCGATGCGATCGCGCCGCACACCGGCACCAACCCGGCCCGCATCCGCGACCGTGGCGGTGCCGTGTTGATGGGGCAGACCACCGCGTCCGAGTTCGGTGGGGTCAACCTGACCCGCACGGTCCTCAACGGCACCACCCACAACCCGTGGCAGCACGGCACCACGCCGGGCGGCTCGTCCGGTGGCACCGCGGCCGCTGTCGCCGGCGGCCTGGTCACGCTCGGCACGGGCGGCGACGGCGGCGGGTCGATCCGGATCCCCGCCGGATTCACCGGGCTCGTCGGGCTCAAGGCCACCTACGGGCGCATCCCGCTCACGCCCCGAGCCGGGTTGGGCGCGATGACCGTCACGCACGGCTGTCTGTCGCGTTCGGTTCGCGACACCGCACGCTGGTTCGACGTGTGCAACGGTCGCGATCCGCGCGAGCCGCTGTCGCTCCCCCGCGTCGAGGGGTGGGAACGGGCTCTCGGATCGCACATCGACGAGTTGCGGGGCGCACGGGTCGCCGTGGTGCCCGACTGGGGCGCGGCCGTGGTCTCGCCGATCATGTGGGAGCTGCTCGACGAGGCGGCCGAGGCGCTGATCGCGGACCTGGGTCTCGTGCGGGTCGACGGTGTCGACACCGAACTCCCCCGGATGGGCGCCGCGTGGTCGGTCGCCAACTCGGTCGGACTGATCGACATGCTCGAGGAGCACTGGCCCGAGTGCGCCGACGACCTGACCCCCGAGATCCGGCTGGCGATGGAACACGGTCCCGGCCAGTACGGCGCCGAGGCCCGCATCAAACTCGAGCGTCGCCGCACCGAACTGAACGAGGCGATGGCCCGCATCTTCGACACCGCCTCGGGCGGCGTCGACTTCGTGATCACGGCCACCAACCCCGACGTGGCGTTCGCCGCCGACGGGCCGCTGCCCGACACGTTCGGGGGCATCCAGGCGGGTGCCAAGATCAACGGTCGGCTCACCTTTCCCGCCAACCTGCACGGCAACCCGGCGATCTCGATCCCGGCCGGGTTGCTCGACGGGTTGCCGATCGGGCTGCAGGTGGTCGGCCGCCACTTCAGCGAGGAACTGCTGCTCGACATGGCCCTGACGGTCGAGCGCAACCGTCCGTGGCCGCTCACGACCACGGCGGCGACGATCTAAGGTCGCGGGATGCAACTCGGTGCGTTCTCCGTCAGCCTGCCCGTCGCCGACCTCGCCGCGTCGATGGCGTTCTACGACACGCTCGGCTTCGAGATGGCCGGCGGCGATCCCGACGAGAACTGGGTGGTGCTGCGCAACGGCGACACCGTGATCGGCCTGTTCCAGGGCATGTTCACCGAGCCGATCCTGACCTTCAACCCGGGCCACGACCAACTGAACCAGGAGGTCGACGGCTTCACGGACGTCCGCGAGATCCAGGCCCGCTTGCTCGACGCCGGCATCGAGTTGAGCGCATCGACCGACCCGAACGGCACCGACCCGGCCCACATCGTGCTCACCGACCCCGACGGCAACCAGATCATGGTCGACCAACACCGGCCACACCCCGACGCCACGGAGAGAGCGGAAGGCTGAACCGACGGGCCAGGGGCGTCGACGATCACCGTGGCCGCCCGGTCCGGCACACGACTCCGGCCCAACGACCTATAGTCCTTCGGTGCAGCACGACTCGACCCTGATCCGTAGTCGATGGGCGGCCGTCGGCGCTGCGGTTGCCATCTGTCTCGGCGCAGGCGGTGTCGGTTTCGGAATCGTGAATGCCACGGTGGACTCCGGCGAGCGCGCGATCGTCACGCCGATTGCACCCTGCCGACTGATCGACACGCGGCCCGAGCACGCTGTCGGCCCCCGCACATCTCCGCTCGGACCGGCCGAGACGATCACACTCGATGCTCATGGAGCGAACGGCGACTGCAACATTCCTCCCGGTGCGACCGGCCTGTCACTGAACGTCACCGCGGTCGACGCCACTGCCCCCACCTACCTGACCGTGTACCCGAACGGCGCCCCCATGCCGAACGCGTCGAGTCTCAATCCCGTACCAGGCGGTTCACCCGTGCCGAACGCCGTGATCACGGACATCGACGGCGACGGCCGCTTCAACGTGTTCAATCTCGCCGGCAGCGTCCACCTGATCGTCGACGTCAACGGATACCTCGAACACCACTCCCACGATGACCGGTACTACACCGAGAGCGAGAGCGACGATCGCTACGCGATCGAGACGCAGACCTACTTCGCACCGGGCTTCGATCCATCGGATCTCACGACGGTCGCCCCACGAGGCGGCACGCTCATACAGCAAACGACGCAGTTCTCCATCACGACCAACAAGTCCGGCAGGTTGCATCTCTCCCGCAATCTCACAGCGGACCTCACCTGCACGACGAGCACGGAGCCCCGCTCGTTCTTCCTGGTCCTCGATGATGTCATCGTCCCTGGCACCGCCGTGACGGTCAACGCGACCGACAGGTTCACCATGCGCTTGTCCGGCGTCACCGACGACGCGGTGCCGGCCGGCGACCACCTGGTGAAAATCGGTTTCAGCTGCACGAACAGTTGGACGGCGGTGAACTTCGTGTCGGGGTCCACGCTCACGGTGCAGGTCTCCGCGACCTGAAACGAGCACGACGAGCGTCGACCCGCCGCGTCGCCGCGAACTAGGTTCGGCGACATGAAAGTAGCGCTCACGGTCAACGACTTCATCCGGCGCGCGGAAGCGCTGTACCCCGATCGCGAGGCGATCGTCGACGAGCCCGACCAGCCGGCCGAGTCGTGGGGATCGATCGACTATCGGGCGATGGCACGGCGAGCGAAGGCGATGGCGGCCGGGCTCGATGCGCTCGGGATCCAGCCCGGCGAGCGGGTGGCGATGATGTCGCACAACTCGGCACGGCTGCTGACGGCACTGTTCGGCGTGAGCGGTTCGGGGCGGATCCTCGTGCCGATCAACTTCCGTCTGGTCGCCGAAGAGGTCAAGTACATCGTCGCCCACTCGGGTGCCCGTGTGCTGCTGGTCGACCCCGAACTCGAAGAGGCGATGGCCGACGTCGAGTGCGAGATGAAGTGGACGATCGGCGCCGAGAGCGACGCGATCCTCATGAAGTTCGACACCGAGCCCGAGCCGTGGGAGGGCGACGAGGACGCCACGGCCACCATCAACTACACGTCGGGCACCACCGCTCGCCCCAAGGGCGTGCAGCTGACGCACCGCAACGTGTGGCTCAATGCCACCACGTTCGGGTGGCACATGGGCGTGAGCGATCGTGACGTGTACCTGCACACGCTCCCCCAGTTCCACTGCAACGGGTGGGGCATGCTCTACGCGGTCACCGGGATGGGCGGCAAGCACGTGATCCAGCGCAAGATCGACGGCGCCGAGATCCTCCGGCGTGTCGAGGAGCACGGTGTCACGCTGATGTGCGGCGCGCCGGCCGTGCTCAACATGATCCTCGACGCGGCCGCCGACTGGGACGGCCCGATCCCCGGCAGCGGCCGGGTCCGCATCGTCGTGGCCGGAGCACCGCCGCCCACGCGCACGATCGAGCGGACCGAGACCGAACTCGGGTGGGAGTTCGTGCAGATCTACGGCTTGACCGAGACCGCCCCGCTGTTGACCATCAACCGCAACCGGGCCGAGTGGGACGACCTCTCCCCCGCCGAGCGTGCCGTCAAGCTCAACCGAGCGGGTGCCCCGGCGATCGGCTGCGAGATGGCGGTCGACGCCGAGGGCGAGATCCTCGCCCGCTCCAACGTGGTGATGGCCGGCTACTGGGAGCAGCCCGATCAGACGGCGCTCGCGATCCGAGACGGCTACTTCCACACCGGTGACGGTGGCTACATCGACGACGCGAACTACGTCAACATCGCCGACCGCAAGAAGGACGTGATCATCACCGGCGGTGAGAACGTCAGCTCGATCGAGGTCGAGGACGCGATCTTCCAGCACGAGGATGTCACCGAGGTCGCCGTGATCGGGATTCCCGACGAGAAGTGGGGCGAACTCGTGACGGCGCTCGTCGTGCGGACGCCCGGTTCCACGCTCACCGAGGTCGACGTGATCGCGTGGACCAAGCAGAAGCTGGCCGGCTACAAGTGCCCGAAGAAGGTCGAGTTCCGCGACGAGTTGGCCCGTACGGCCACTGGCAAGCTCCAGAAGTTCAAGCTCCGCCAGCCGTTCTGGGACGGGGCCGAGCGACAGGTGCACTAGACCCGGCCGGGTCCCCGCCAGGGAATCGAGGCATCGACCACGGTGCCCCCGTCGGCGGCCGGCTCGACCGACACCGTCCCGCCCACGGCTCCGAGGCGGTCGCGCATGTTGTCGATCCCGTGCCCGGGCGGCAGCGGCACCGGCACACCCCGGCCGTCGTCGGCGACCGACACCCGCAACCGGTCGGGGTCCGGGTCGCGGCGGATGGCGACGGTGATCGCCTCGCATCCCGAGTGTTTGATCGCGTTCTGCATCGCTTCGAGCACGCAGAAGTAGGCCGCCGCCTCGATGTCGGGTGCGGCACGGCCGATCCGGGCGATGTCGAGGCGGACGCGTGTGGGGAACCGGTCGACCGCGTCTTCGACCGCGGGCACCAGGCCGTGTTGCGAGAGCACGGGCGGGAACAGCCCGTGCGCCAGCTCACGCAGTTCGCCGTGTGCCCGATGCAGTTCGCGTTGCGCGTCACGGATGGCTTCCCGGGTGCCATCGAGGTCGGGCAAGGAGGTGGCCTTGGTCAGCTGGAGGTCGATGCCGACGAGGTGCGCCTGGGCACCGTCGTGGAGATCGCGCTCGATCTGCTGCCTCGCCCGGTCGGTCGCCTCGACGAGGCGGCGACGCGACGTGGCGAGTTCGCTGGCGCGCTGCTCCGCGAGTTCTTGTGCACGCCGTTGCACGGCGAGCACGTCGCTCACCCGCCGATGGTGCTGCACCACGGCGAACACGACGAGCGCGAAGAAGGCGGGGAACACGATCGCCTGCACCGCGTTCCGCAGCCAGGCCGGGATCTCGTCGGACAGACCGGTGATGTCTTGCGACACGCCGAGGACGGCGACGCCGAACGCGACGGCGGCCGATGCCGTCACGTAGCCGACGATGGGGCGTTCCGGCAGGAACGTGGCGGCGAGCACCGTCGGCAGGAACGCCACGGCGACCTGGATCGGCCACTGGAACGTGACGATCAGGCTGCTGAACAGAGCGATCGACCAGCTCCCGATCGAGTAGATGAGCAGCGCCTGGCTTGTGGCACCGTGCCGGAGACGCCGCAGCGCGATCCACTGCGGGACCGCGGCGAGGATCACGGCGATACCGGCCAACGTCAACCAGGGCAGGCGGGCGGCCGTGAGACTCATCAGCACCGTGAACGCGCCCGCCGCGCCGGTGAGCGCCACGTTGGCCCGGATCACGCTGCCGAGCCGCTCCGGGCCGAGTTCGAGCGGCATCAGTCGTCGGGTTCGCCGGCGAGGAGCATCAACACGGCCTTGACCCGCCGGTTGACCTCGGGGTCGGCGGCGAACCCGAGCTTGTGGAAGATCG
>CAXAWD010000158.1:0-7728 GCA_963972325.1 uncultured Acidimicrobiaceae bacterium | reverse complement strand
GGCTACGCCGGTCGCCCCGGCGGTGGTCCCGGCGGGTTCGCCGGTCGCCCCGGTGGTGGCCCCGGTGGCGGCCCCCGCCCCGGCGGCGGTCGCCCGAGCGGGCAACGGCGCCCACCACGTCGCAGCAAGCGTCGTCGTCGTCGCGATCGCGACGAGCTGCAGCCCCAGGAGCAGAGCTTCACCGCAGCCGACGCACCCGTGCCCGAGGGCACGATCGTCGTCGAGCGCGGTGTCTCCGCCCAGGAGTTCGGGCCCAAGCTCAACCGCACCGCCGGTGACGTCATCAAGTTCCTCCTCCAGCACGGCGAGATGCTCACGGTCACCATGGGCCTCTCCGACGAGCACATGGAGCTGTACGCGCTCGAACTCGGCGCCGACCTGCTCCTCGTCGACCCGGGCCAGCAGCAGGAGATCGAACTCCAGAAGATGTTCGACGACAGTGACGACGACGACGAGGAGCTGCTCGAGGAGCGGCCGCCCGTCATCACCGTCATGGGTCACGTCGACCACGGCAAGACCACGGTCCTCGACCGCATCCGGTCGGCCAACGTCGTCGACGGCGAGGCCGGCGGCATCACCCAGCACATCGGCGCCTACCAGGTGGAGAAGGACGGCAAGAAGCTGACCTTCATCGACACCCCGGGTCACGCGGCGTTCACGCAGATGCGTGCCCGCGGTGCCCAGGCGACCGACATCGTCGTGCTCGTCGTCGCCGCTGACGACGGCGTGATGCCCCAGACCATCGAGGCGATCAACCACGCCAAGGCGGCCGACGTGCCGATCGTCGTGGCGGTCAACAAGATCGACAAGGACAACGCCGACCCGCAGCGCGTACTCACCGAGCTCGCCGAGCAGGAACTCGTTCCCGAGTCGTGGGGCGGCGACACGATCGTCGTCGAGATGTCGGCGCTGCAAGACCTCGGCATCGACGACCTCCTCGACCAGCTCAACGTGGTCGCCGAGCTCGAAGACCTCCAGGCCAACCCGACCGGGCGCGCCAAGGGCATCGTGCTCGAGGCCAACCTCGACAAGGGCCGTGGCCCCGTCGCCACGATCCTCGTCGACAAGGGCGAACTCAAGGTCGGCGATCCGATCGTGGCCGGCCCCGCCTGGGGCAAGGTCCGGGCGATGATCAACGACAAGGGCGAGCAGATCAAGGTCGCCGGTCCGTCGACTCCGGTCGAGGTGCTCGGTCTCGGATCGGTGCCCGAAGCGGGCGACGAGTTCCGTGCGGCCCCCGACGAGAAGACTGCCCGTACCGTCGGTGAGGCCCGCGAGTTCCACCGCCGGGTCCGCGACCAGCGCGGCGACGCTCGGGTCAAGTCCGGCGTCAAGCTCGAAGACATCTTCGAGCAGATCCAGAGCGGCGAAGCGGCCACGCTGAACCTGATCCTCAAGGCCGACGTGCAGGGCTCGCTCGAAGCCGTCACCGAGAGCCTCCGCAAGCTCGGCCGCGACGAGGTCGACCTGACATTCGTGCACCGTGCGGTCGGTGGCATCACCGAGAACGACATCACGCTCGCCGCCACCACCAACTCGACGATCATCGGCTTCAACGTCCGGCCCGACCGCAAGGCGCGTGCCGCCGCCGAGACCGAGAACGTCGAGATCCGCACCTACGAGATCATCTACAAGCTGCTCGAAGACATCGAACAGGCGATGGTCGGCATGCTCGCTCCCGAGTACGAGGAAGTCGTCACCGGCGATGCCGAAGTGCGCGAGATCTTCCGCGTGCCGAAGGTCGGTGCGATCGCCGGTTGTCTCGTGCAGAACGGCGTCATCACCCGTGGCTCCAAGGTGCGCTTCCTCCGTGAAGGCACCATCATCTGGAAGGGCAGCATCACGTCGCTGCGCCGCTTCAAGGACGACGCGCAGGAAGTGCGTGCCGGCTTCGAATGCGGTATCGGCCTGTCCGACTTCCAGGACCTGAAGCCCGGCGACGTCATCGAGACCTACGACGAGCGAGAGATCGCCCGCACGCTGAGCAGCTGACCGATGGCTGGACGCGGCAGGCGATCCACTCGCGGCGGGAGTGGGCACAAGTACCCACGTTCGGCGCGGGTCGGCGAGACGCTGCGGGAGATCATCGCCGAAGAACTCGTTCGGATCGACGACGAACGCCTCGCGTTCGTCACCGTCACCGGCATCGAGGTCGACAACGAACTGAACCGCGCCCACGTGTTCTTCGATTCGTTGGCGGGTGAAGACGGCGACGCCGAGATCATCGCCGCCCTCGACGAGAACCGGGCCCGGTTGCAGTCGTCGATCGGCAAGCAGATCCGTGCGAAGAAAACTCCGATCCTCGACTTCCAGCCCGACATCGCACTCCGGTCGGCCGAGCGGATCGACGACATCCTTCGCGAAGACCGACAGCGTCGTGGCGAGGCGTAAGCCGGCCACCACCCACGGCCTCTGCGTCGTCGACAAACCGGCCGGCGTCACGAGCCACGATGTCGTCGGCATGCTGCGGCGGCGGTTCCACGAACGTCAGGTCGGACACGCCGGCACCCTCGACCCCGACGCCACCGGTGTGCTGGTCGTGGCCGTCGGCATGACCACCAAACTCCTGCGCTTCATCGAGAAGACCGAGAAGCGGTACACGGGCGAGGTCGTGCTCGGCACCGAGACCTCCACGCTCGACTCGTCCGGCGACGTCACGGCAACGCACGACATGTCGTCGGTCACGCTCGACGATGCCCGACGGGTCGCGTCCGAGCATCTCACCGGCGACATCATGCAGATCCCGCCGATGGTCTCGGCCATCCGGGTCGATGGGAAGCGACTCCACGAACTCGCTCGCGAAGGCATCGAGGTCGAGCGCGAACCGCGGCCGGTCACGATCTCGTCGCTCGTCATCGACGAGGGGCCCGAACCCGGGGTGTTCACGATCGATGTCACCTGTACCGCCGGTACCTACATCCGCACGCTCGCGGCCGACCTCGGTCGGCTGCTGGGTGGGGGAGCACATCTGCGCAACCTGCGCCGCACCGCGGTCGGAGCGTTCACGCTGAAGGAATCCGGCGCTCCCGACGAGTGTGACTTGCTGCCGGTCGACACCGCGGTGCGGGGCCTCGACCGTGTCATCGTCGACGAGCCAACGGCGGCGCTGGTGGGCAACGGGCGGGTACTGCCGCGTTTCCAGGGCCCGGGTCCGTGGGCGGTGTTCACCGCCGATCACGTGTTGCTCGCGGTGTACGAGCCGTTCCGATCCGACGAGGCCAAGCCCTCCGTCGTGCTTCCGACAGCCATCGGCAGGTAGCGTCCACGACGTGAAGGTGATCACCGACGCCTCGACCGAACCGTTCCCCGGCGAACGCACCGTGCTCACCATCGGTGCGTACGACGGGCTGCACCACGGTCACCAGGCGGTGATCAGCCAGGTGCGAGCCCTCGCGGCCCAGCGGGGTGCCCGGTCGGCGGTCGTCACGTTCGACCGACACCCGGCCACGGTGGTCCGACCCGAGTCGGCGCCCAAATTACTCCCCGACCACGACCAACGGATGGAGCTGCCCGAGGCCACCGGCATCGACGCCGCCGTCGTGTTGCCGTTCACCGCCGACATGGCCGAGGAATCGCCGCTCGAGTTCATCGAGCGGGTGCTGGTCGACTGTCTGCACGCGGAGTGTGTCGTCGTCGGCGACGACTTCCACTTCGGTCGCCACCGCGAAGGCAACGTGACGCTGCTCCGGGAGATCGGTGAGACGTACGGCTTCGATGTCGAGCCGGTGGTGCTCGTGTCACGAGCCGACGGTATCGCCGAACCGGTCAGCAGTACGGCGATCCGACGCGCCCTGGCCGGAGGCAACGTCGCGCTCGCGGCCGACATGCTCGGCCGTCCCTTCGAGGCGCGTGGCGTGGTGGTCCAGGGCGATCAGCGTGGCCGCCTGCTCGGCTTTCCGACGGCCAACGTCGAGGTGCCCAACCGGATCTGTCTGCCCGCCGATGGCGTGTACGCCGGCATCTACGAACGACCCGACGGGTCGCAGCACGCGTGCGCGATCAACCTCGGTCGCCGTCCGACGTTCTACGAGCACGCCGACAGTTCGCTGCTCGAGGCGCACCTGATCGACTTCGAGGGCGATCTCTATGGCGAGGCGGCCCGCATCCAGTTCATCGACTTCCTCCGGTCCGAGCGCAAGTTCGACGGCATCGACGCGCTGATCGAGCAGCTGAAGCACGACATCGAACACGCCCGTCGGTCGATCCCCGGCTGAACGACGGGACGCACCGGGGTGCGCCCCGCCTCGCTCGTCGAGCCCGTGCGGTCAGCCCGCCGGCCAGATGACCGAACCGTCGTCGGCGTAGACCCCCGCGACCAGGTCGGGATCGAACCGCCCCTCGACCGGCGGAGCGCCGTCCTCGCCGTACACGCCCACTGCCTCGTACGCCGCGACCTCGGCGGCGAGCAGATCGGGGTCGGGCACGCCGACGAACGTGTCGGCCGGTGTGGTGTCGCTGATCAGCCGGGCATCGGTCGTCCAGCGGAACTCCTCACCCTCCGGTGACAGGAAGTTCGGGTTGCCGTTGCCGTTGATCAAGTCCACAGCGATCGCCGCGGCCTCGGCCGGATCGTCGATCGCATCGGCGAGACCGCGCATCGCGGCCCGCATGAAGTCTTCTGCGGCGGTCGGGTGCTCGGCGAGGAACGTGCGGTTCGTGTAGATGAGTCCGAACGAGCCGGGGATGCCGTAGTCGGCCGGGTCGTACAGCGTGTACGGCACCCCGGCGCGATCGAGCGCGCCGGGCTCGTTGCTCTTCCAGCCCGGCACCGCCGAGATGCCCTCGACCTCGAAGTGCGCGACCGGGTTGAACCCGTCGAGCAACAGCGTGTCGAAGTCGGTCCCTTCGACGAGCCCGACCTCGGCGAGCATCACGGCGATGCTCGGGGGCAACTTGCCCTTGACGCCGATCGTCGTGCCGGCGAGCGACTCGAGATCGTCGAACCCGGCCTTGACCATCAGGCTGTCGATCGAGACGCGGCCCTCGACCGCGAGCGCCACGAGGTCGGCGTCGTTGACCGACGCGAACGTGGCGAGTTCGCTGAACGACCCGGACGACGAGAACTGGGCGTCGTTCGCGGCCACCAGTGGGTAGTTGGCGGTCGAGAACGAGGCTGCGACGTCCACGTCGAGACACAACTCGTCGAAATAGCCCTTGGCATCGGCGACGAGCACCTCGACGATCGACGCCGTGGCGGCATAATCGAACCCGGTCAGGTAGCTGACGGTGCCGGCGGCTCGGTTGGCCTCGCAGCGGGCGGCGGGGAAGGCCTCGCCGGCGACCACATCGATGCCGGCGTCTCCGTCATCGGACGGGTCGGTCGGTGTCGGCGGGCTGTCGACCGACTCCGATGGGGCATCGGTCGTGGCGGGGGTCGCCTCGTCGTCGTCGCCGCCGCATGCGGCGGCGATCAGCACGAGGGGCAGGGTGAGCAGGGCGAAGGCGCGCTGGCGCTTCATGGATGTCCTCCAAGAGGTGGATGATCGGATGTAGCCAGCACACGACCGATGCGAACCGTTGCTAGAGGTCGGTTCGTCGTCGGAGAAAACCTTCGTGTGCGAGCACCATACCCAGCCCATCGCAAGATCGCGAGTTGTGCCAGGGATTCAGCGGAGTGGTCACTTCGCTCCTTGTAGGTCCGCGTGAATCCCCCGTGACGATCGGTCGCAGTTCGCCTGGCGGCTCACGCTCCGGGCACAACTCGCGATCAGCGGGTGGCGGCGCGACGCTGCGAGGCGTGCCAGTGCAACAGCCAGCGCTCGGCCAACGCGACGACCGCCTGGCTGCCGATGCCGAGCACGGCGGTGCACAGGATCGTGGTCCACAGGATCGACCCCTCGTTGAGCGCGGCCGCTCGCTTGCCGGCCTCACCCAGCCCGTTCGAACTCAGGGCGGCGCCCTCGGCGAAGTAGGCGGCGGCGAGACCGAGCCCGACGTTGAAGCGGGCAGCGGTGAACAGCGACGGCATCGCCGACGGCAGCCGGAGCCGCCAGAGGACCTCCCAGCGCGACGCGTCGACCGATGCGAACAGCTCACGCGCCGCCGGGTCGGCGCCGCGCATCCCGCCGACCGTCGCGTACACGAATGCCGGGACGGTCACGAACACGACGAGGAACAGGATCGACGGTGTTCCCCGACCGACCCACAGCACGATCGAACTGATGTAGGCCACCCACGGCGTGACGAGGATCAGTACCAGCAGGGGTTGGCTCGCCTGCTCCAGGGGGCGGAACGCGGCCAGCAGTGCTCCGACCACCAGTGCGATGGTGAGCGAGACGACCAGCCCGATCGCGAGTCGCTGCCCGGTGACCCAGATGTTGTCGAGGTAGAAGCCCGGCGTCTCGGCGAACGTCGCGACGATCTCGGACGGGGGCAGGAGCACGAACTCGCGGACGTCGCGCAGCCGCACGAACGCCTCCCAGAACAGCCCGAGGGCGAGCGCGCCGACCGTGGCCCACAGGACCGTGCTGCTCCGCAGCCGTTCGATCATCGACCGGCCCCGATGTGTAACATCTGTCGGAGTTCACGCTCGTAGGCGAAGAACGCCGGGTCGTCTTCGGTCCGGGGTACGCGCGGGCGTGGCAGGTCGATGTCGACGGTGCCGACGATGCGACCCGGCCGGGACGACATGACCGCCACCCGGTCGGACAGGAAAACGGCCTCTGCGATCGAGTGCGTCACGAACAGGACGGCGGCGTTGACCGGCTCGCACAGTTCGGCGAGCAGGTGCCGCATGTCGGCTCGGGTGATCTCGTCGAGCGCCGCGAACGGTTCGTCCATCAGCAGGTACGGGGCGCCGAGCGCGAACGCGCGCACGAGCGCGACCCGCTGCTGCATCCCGCCCGACAGTTCGTGGGGGTACGCGTCGGCGAAGTCGGAGAGCCCGACCTGCGCGAGCAGCGTCGACGGGTCCCGGTCGACCGGAGGCGCGGCATCGGGACGGAGATCGCGCAGCAGCCGGGCGTTGGCCGTGACAGTGCGCCAGGGCAGCAGCGCCGGTGCCTGCGGCACGAATCCGATCCGTTTGGCCCGGCGGGCTGCGGCCGGGGAACGACCGTCGATCGTGATGTGTCCACCGCTCGGAGGCTCCAGGCCCGCGATCAGCCGGAGCAGCGTCGTCTTGCCGCACCCGCTGGGCCCCAGCAGCGTCACGACCTCGCCGGGCGCGACGTGCAGGTCGACCGGAGCGAGCGCCTCGGTCGCGCCGAACGACTTGGTGACCTGACGCACTTCGACGCCGTCGGTGGGGTCCACGCGGCGGGAGCGTAGTGGTTGTGTCCGGTCGTGGCTCGCCCGTAGCATTGCTGCGTCCGTCGAGGTCACGACTTCGGCGTGATGCGATCGGCCCGACCGGGCCGACGCGACCTCCATCCGGAAGGCAGAACACCATGGCACTCACCGCCAAGAACGAGATCGTCGCGAAGTACGGTTCGTCCGAGAACGACACCGGCTCGCCCGAGGTGCAGATCGCGCTCCTCACCGACCGTATCCAGCACCTGACCGAGCACCTCAAGACGCACAAGAAGGACCACCACAGCCGTCGTGGCCTCCTGATGCTCGTCGGTCGCCGTCGTCGCATGCTCGACTACTTGGCCGACATCGACGTCGAGCGGTACCGCAAGCTCATCGCCGAACTCGGCCTCAGGCGCTGATCTCTGCGGCGATCGCTGCGTTGCGCCTCGCCGCTCTCCATCACGAGATCGAGAGGGCTCGTCGCGCTTGCGCTCC
>CAXAWD010000157.1:0-7742 GCA_963972325.1 uncultured Acidimicrobiaceae bacterium | reverse complement strand
ATCGATCCTCACGTCGCCCGTCCGCCCCGAGCACCCCGGGTGCCGGGCAACGCGGTGACGTACCCCGATCTCCGCACGACGAGCCTGCGCCAGACCCTGGCGATCGGAGCATCCGACTCGCGCCACACCGAGCAACTCCGCCGCCGCCTCGTCGCGATCGTCGACAACGAACTCCGCACCGCGCACAGCATCGACCGCGCCACACACCCCGACGCCGCCCGCGCCGTGCTCGGCGACGAACTCGACCGATTCGTCTCGGTCGAGCGGCCCGACGCGACGCTCACGCCACGCGGCATCGAGCGCGTCGTCTCCCTGATCGAACAACTCTGACCTGGAGGTCACATTGCAGCAACTCGAACTGGCCGATGCATCACGACTCGCGACCGAGGTACTCGACGAAGTCGAGGTCGCCGTCGTCGGCAAGCGCGACGCCCTCACCAACGTGTTGGCTGCGATCCTCGCCGGCGGCCACGTGCTGCTCGAAGACTTCCCCGGGCTCGGCAAGACCCTCGCGGCCCGGTCGTTCGCCCAGACCCTCGGCCTGCAGTTCGCACGGGCCCAGTTCACGCCCGACCTCCTCCCGGCCGACCTGACCGGGTCGTTCGTGTACGACCAGCGCGCCGGCGAGTTCGCGTTCCGTCAGGGCCCGCTGTTCACCGGCCTCCTGCTCGCCGACGAGATCAACCGCACGCCCCCGCGCACCCAGGCGGCGCTCCTCGAGGCGATGCAGGAGCACCAGATCACCGTCGAAGGCGAGACGTTCGTGCTCGACCGGCCGTTCCACGTGCTCGCCACCGCGAACCCGGTCGAGTACGAGGGCACCTATCCGCTGCCCGAGGCGCAGCTCGACCGGTTCATGCTCCGCACCAGTTTCGGATACCCGACCGCCGACGAAGAGTGGGACGTGCTGCAGCGCCGCATGGAACGCCGGACGGAAGACCAGACACTCCGCCGGGTCACCGACCCGGCCACCCTCCTCGCGATGCAGGCCGCGGTCGAACGCGTCACGGTCGACGAGAGCGTCGGCCGGTACTGCGTCGACGTGACCACCGCCACCCGCACACACCCGCACACGCTGATGGGCGCGTCGCCTCGCGGGGCTCTCGGCCTGCTGCTCGTGGCCCGCTCGACCGCCGTGATCGCGGGGCGCGACTACGTCACACCCGAGGACGTGAAGTCGGTCGCCGTGCCCGTGCTGGCCCACCGCATCACCGTCAAGCCCGAGATGTGGATGAGCGCCGTGACCGGCGCGACCGTCGTCGACGACGTGCTCGGCAGCGTGCCGACGCCCTCGGCTCGCGAGGCTGCGGTCGGCGAAGGGTGACCGTCCGATGAGCCAGAGCTGGAGCCCCGGGGTCACCGGATCGTGGCTTCCCACCGTGGCGTTCGTCAGGTCGTCGCTGCTGGCGATCGTGCTCGTCACCGTCGCCCTCCTCGGCCAACGACCCGACCTGCTCGTGCTCGGCGCCCCGTTCGCGATCATCACCGCCTGGTCGGCGGCGACCCGACCCCGAACGCCGCCAGAACTGTCCGATCGCCTCGGCAACTCGACCCTGCGCGAGGGTGACGCGACGATCTGGCGCGGCCGCGTCACCGACGCCGACGGCACCGACCTGGTCAGCGCCCGCATGGAACCGGCCACGTGGATCGATCACCGCATCGACCACGGCACCGTGACGATGCCGGTCGTCGACGGCCGCACCGACCTCGACGTGGTCGTCCGTTCGACTCGCTGGGGCCGTCGGCTCCTGAGCCCGGTGCGTCTCCTCGCGACGAGCTCGTGGGGCGCCTACCAATGCTCGATGCACACGGCCCACACCTCGCTGACCACCCTGCCCCTCCCGGCCGCGTTCGACACGTCGGCGCCCCGACGCCCGACCGACGGCCTGGTCGGACTCGAACGGTCCACCCGCCGAGGTGAGGGCAGCGAGTTCGCCGGTGTGCGGGCCTTCGGCACGGGTGACCGGATCCGGCGCATCAACTGGGCGAGATCGCTGCGCTCCGACCATCTGCAGGTCAACGCGACCTGGGCCGACCAG
This sequence comes from uncultured Acidimicrobiaceae bacterium, assembly GCA_963972325.1. Lineage (GTDB taxonomy): Bacteria > Actinomycetota > Acidimicrobiia > Acidimicrobiales > Ilumatobacteraceae > Ilumatobacter. The sequence continues at coordinate 5,703 of CAXAWD010000157.1, read as the reverse complement.
GACACCCACGTGGCGCTGGTGATCGACGCCGGCGCCGACTACGGAATCAGCGAGGGCATCGACGGAGCCGCGTCGAGCCTCGACACCGCGGTGCGTGCGGCCGGCGCGATCGCCGAACACTCCGGCCGACGGGGCGATCGGATCTCGCTGCGGGTCTTCGGCGCGGTCGGCTCCCACGTCGTGCCCGCCGCAGCCGGCCCGATGCAGCTCCGTCGGGTCCTCGACACGCTCAGTCGGCTGCAGCCCGGCCGCGGCGCCACGGCGGCCCGGCGAGGAGGCCTCCCGCCCTGGCCGGCGAACGGCGCAGAACTCACCGTCGTGCTCTCGCCGCTGATCTCGCACGAGGCGCTCGACCGAGCCGTCTCGCTGGGGCGACACGGTCTGCCGGTCGTCGTGATCGACACGCTCCCCGACACGGTGCTCGCCGACGACGACCCGGTCGCCGCTCTCGCCTGGCGGATCCGGCTGCTCGAACGGCGCGCCGAGATCCGCCGTGTGCAGCAGGCCGGCATTCCGGTGGTGCGCTGGCTCGGGCCCGGCAGTCTCGATCAGTTCCTGCGCGACGTCGCTCGACGGGCGTCCGCCCCGAGGATGCGGGTCGGATGATCACCGAACGGCTCCAACGCTGGATCGACACCGCGCTGATGGCGTCCGCGCAGCGGTGGGCGTTCGGCCTCGCGGCGGTCGTGATGGCGACCGGGGCGCTCCTGGTCACGCTCGTCGGCACCGGCGACCGGTTCGGGTGGTTCGCCGTGTTGACGGTCGTCTTGGCCGCGATCGCTGCCGTACAGGCCGGTTCACACACGGCGGCGGTCGTGATCGTGCTCGTCGTGCTCCAGTGGATGTCGGCGGTCGACGACCCCACCACGCCTCGGTCGCTCATGGTCGCCGTGTGCCTGCTGGTGTTCCACAGCGTGCTCGCGTTGATGGCGGTCACGCCGCACAGCACGACCGTGCCGCCCGACGTGCTGCGTCGGTGGGCGCAGCGGGTCGGTGCCGTGACGATCACCACCGCCGCCGTGTGGGCGCTCGTGCGGGTGCTCCAGCAGCGCGACGCTCCCGCCGACCCGCGGCTGACCTTGCTGGCCCTGCTGGCGGCCGGTCTCGGTGTGGTGCTGCTGCTCCGGCGGACGATCGGCGACATCGACGACGGTTGACGGCCGTCAGGCCGGTCGGGAGCGACGCACCATGACCAGCGCCACGTCACCGTCGCCGGTCCACGCCCGCACCGATTCGAGACCGACCGCAGCGAACTCGGCATCGAGCTGGGCGAGTGTGAACTTGGTCGAGATCTCGGCCCGGATCTCTTCGCCCTCGGCGATGTCGATCTCCAGCGCTGCTCCGCGGATCGACACGTGTTGGTCGCGCAGCGAACGGAGGCGCAGGTCGACCCGCGTGTGGTTGGGGTCCCACAGACCCACGTGCTCGAACGCGTCGAGGTCGAAGTCGGCATCGAGTTCGCGGTTGAGTACCGCGAGCACGTTGAGCGTGAACTCGGCGGTTACGCCCTCGGCGTCGTTGTAGGCGGCCATGATCCGGTCGACGGGTTTGACCAGGTCGACACCGAGCAGCAGGTGCCCGTCGTCGGGCAACCAGTCGGCCACCGAGCGGAAGAAGTCGGCGCGCTGAGACGGGTACAGGTTGCCGATCGTCGACCCGAGGAACGCCAACAGCGGCACCCCCTCGTGCGGCACGACGGCCAGATGTTCGACGAAGTCGCCGATCACCCCGTGGACCTGCAGGCCCGGATAGCGGTCGGCGAGCGCGGCCGCGGCGTCGCGCAAGGTCTGCTCGCTCACGTCGAGGGGCACGAAGCGTTCGAGCCGGTCGACAGCGGCGAAGGCGTCGAGCAGCGTCGTGGTCTTGTCGGACGTGCCCGAGCCCAGCTCGATGAGCGTGTCGGCGCCGCTCACCTCGACGATCTCCGTGGCGGCGCTCCGCAGCAGGCTCCGCTCGGCCTCGGTGAGGTAGTACTCGGGCAGCCTGGTGATCTCGGTGTAGAGCTCGCTGCCGCGATCGTCGTAGAGCCAGCGCGGTGTCAGCCGCCGCGGCGGCGCGGCGAGACCGGCGGAGACATCGGCGAGCAACGCCTGCTCGCGCCAGTCGTCGCCGAGGTGGCGATCGAAGACGGGTTCGGTGATCGTGCGGGGACTCACGGGGTGCCTCCATCGGCGAGCCGCACGCCGGACAGCATCCAGCGGGCATGTGGGGGGAAGAAGTTGCGGTAGGTCGGGCGAGCGTGCCCGGGGGGCGTGAATGCGCTGCTCCCCCGCAGGACCATCTGGCCCGACATGAACTTGCCGTTGTACTCACCGACGTCACCGGGAGCCGGGACGAAACCCGGGTACGGCAGGTACGCCGACGCGGTCCACTGCCAGCACTCGCCGAACACCTGGCCGAGCGTGTCCGACGGGTGCTCGGCGGGGTGCGGGTGCAATCCGTCGAGCGAGAACGGCCGAGTCGGAGCGCGCGGAGCCGTGGCGACCGCGTGCTCCCATTCGAACTCGGTGGGCAGTCGGCCGCCGGTCCATCGGGCGAAGGCGTCGGCCTCGTAGTAGCTCACGTGTGCGACCGGTTCTGCGTCGACGACCGGGCGTGTGCCGGCGAGCGTGTGGACGTGCCAGGCATCGCCGTCGCGGAGCCAGTAGAGCGGGGCGACCCAGCCTGCCTGCTGCACCGTGCGCCATCCGTCGGACAACCACAGTTCGGGTCGTTCGTACCCACCGTCGGCGATGAACCCGGCCCACTCCCCCGCCGTGACCAAGCGATCGGCCAGACGGAACGGGTACGTGTGGGCCTGGTGGCGCGGCATCTCGTTGTCGAAGCAGAAGCCCACCCCCTCGGCGCCCACGTCGACCGTGCCGCCGTCGAACTCGACCCAGCCGGCCGGACGCGCCGCCTCGACGTCGACCGGTTCCGCATCGCGGTAGACGGGACGGAGCGGGTTGATCGACAGGACGTGCTTGATGTCCATCAACGCCAGCTCCTGGTGCTGTTGCTCGTGCTGCACCCCGAGTTCGATCATCTCGGACAGGCCCGGGTGCTCACCCCCGTGGGTGGCGAACAATCGGAGCACGGCATCGTCGACCGTCGACCGGTACGCGCCGACCTCGTCGCAGCTCGGACGGCTCAACAGGCCTCGCTCCGACCGGGTGAACTGGGGCCCGACACCGACGTAGTAGCTGTTGAACAGCTCTCGATAGAGCGGCTCGATCGACTCGTGATCCGGATCGAACCGGTCGAGCACGAACGTCTCGAAGAACCAGGTGGTGTGGGCACGGTGCCACTTCGTCGGGCTCACGTCGGGCATCGATTGCACGGTCTGGTCTTCGGGCGACAGCGGCGCGGCGATCTCGTCGGTCAATGCGCGCGTGGTGCGGAACGCATCTCGGATCGTCGCGGCGTGCATGCTGGAGGGAACACGCGTCCCCATCGGCTCTCTTCCCCTCGCTCGGCGCCCGCCTCACCGCAACGTATCAGCGGCGCGCCGTCAGGTGACCGCGGTTCAGGCCGATCCGGCGAGCAACGCGGCGAGTCGACCGTCGGAGATCGGCCGTGCGCCCGGGTGCTCGATCACCCACGCCGACACCCGGTTCGCGAACCGCGCCGCGGTCACCGGGTCTTCGCCCGTCAGGAAGCGGGCCAGGAACGCCCCGGCGAACGAGTCGCCGGCCCCGGTGGCGTCGACGAGGCGATTGGTCGGTGCCGGCGGCACGTGCACCGACTCGCCGTCGCGGAACACGAGCGCACCATCGGCGTCGAGCTTCAACACGATCAGCGCGCTCGGGTACAGGGCGTCGAGCTCGCGGGCGATCACGTCGGGATCGGTGGCCCCGGTGAGCACGGTGCCCTCCTCCTTGTTGGGCAGGAACACGTCGATCCCGAGGTCCTGGGTGACCGACAGGAAGTGGTCGACGCCGACCTCCTCGATCATCTGGAACGAACCCGGGTCGAACGACAGCGTGCCGCCGGCCTCACGAACCGTGTGCGCAGCCGACCTCGCCGCGCTCCGAGGCGGGTCGGTGAAGAAGGACCACGCGGTCAGGTGCAGGTGACGGCCGGCCGCGATGACGTCGCGGGGCAGCTCGCTCGGCAGGAGATCGAAGTCGGCACCACGGCCCGACACCATCGACCGTTCACCCGTGTGATCGACGAACACGGCGACCGAACCGGTGACGTTGGAGTCGGACTCGATCAGGTGGTGCGCCACCGACTCACCGTCGAGATCCTCGGCCGCGAGCTCACCCATCCGGTCGCGGCCGATCTTGCCGATGAAGTGTGTCTCCACGCCGCAACGAGCCGCCCAGACCGCCACGTTCGCCGCGCTCCCGCCCGGCAGGAGCACGACCTCACCGAACGTGTCACCCCCGGTGAGGAGTTCGGTGTTGGTGCGGATCAGCACGTCCCACGCGAAGTCACCGAGCACGCACAGATCGATCGCCGCAGCCATCCCGTCACGGTAACCGTCGCGGTGCGCTCCGACCCCTAAGGTCGCCGGGGTGTTCACCGTCGAGGCGATCCTGGTCGGCGCCGTCGCGGCGTTCGTCGTCGGGCTCTCCAAGACCGGGCTCCCCGGTGGTGCGCTGATCGCCACCCCGTTGCTCGCCACCGTGTTCGAGGGGCGGATGATCGCCGGAGGCACCCTGCCGATCCTGATCGTGGCCGACCTGTTCGCTGTCGGCTGGTACCGCCAACACGCCCGGTGGGACGTCCTGCGCCCGCTCGCCGTGTGGATCGCCGTCGGCTATGCGTTCGGCGTCGCGTTCTTCGTCGCGGTCGGGTCGGCCACCGGCTCGATCGAGGTCACGATCGGCGTGATCGTGCTCGCGATCGTCGCGCTGCAGATGTATCGCATGTGGCGCGGCAACCCACCGGGCGGGGCCACGACCACGCTGGCGGCCGCCCACGGCACGATCGGCGGCTTCACCACCTTCGTGGCCAACGCCGCGGGTCCCGTGATCAACACGTACCTCGTCCGTCTCGGTCTCCCGAAGCACGAGATGGTCGGCACCTCGGCGTGGCTGTACTTCATCGTCAACCTGTCCAAGATCCCGCTCTATCTCGCCGTCGGGGCCTGGGCGAGCGGCGGCGCGTTCTTCACCTGCGAAGCGCTGCTGTACGACCTCGCCGTCGTGCCGGCCGTGTTCGTCGGCGCGTTCAGCGGCCGTGCGCTGTTCCACCGCATACCGCAGCGACTCTTCGCGATGGTCGTGCTCGTTCTCTCCGCCCTCGGCGCCGTCAAACTCCTGGTCTGACCCAGGCCCGCCGCGCCTCGGCGGAGATCGTCAGATGGTGCACGCAGCGCCGATACAGTCGAACGCTCCATGATCGAACGTCCAGCCCGCACCTTCCCCACCGATTTCGTCTGGGGGGCCGCCACCGCCGCCTATCAGATCGAAGGCGCCGTCCAGGAGGACGGCCGCGGCCGATCGGTGTGGGACGAGTTCTCGCACACCGAAGGCAAGGTCGCCAACGGCCACACCGGTGACGTCGCGTGCGACCACTATCACCGGGTCGAGTCCGACGTGAAGCTGATGGCCGACCTCGGCCTCCAGACCTACCGGTTCTCGATCGCGTGGCCTCGGGTCGTCCCCGACGGGCGCACGCGGCCGAACCGGGCAGGGCTCGACTGGTACCACCGCCTCGTCGATCTGCTGCTCGAACACGACATCACTCCCTGCCCGACGCTGTTCCACTGGGACC
>CAXAWD010000156.1:0-7770 GCA_963972325.1 uncultured Acidimicrobiaceae bacterium | reverse complement strand
GGCCGCGGGGCCCACCGACACGTCCTCGACCCGAACGCGAGCGTGCACCTGACCCCGGCCACCACCGATCCGACGATCGCCGAACGGTGGTTCACCCGGTTCGAGGGCGCCGGCCTCGACGGCTTGATGGTCAAGCCGCTCGACGGTGTGTACGCCCCCGACAAACGCACGCTCGTGAAGGTCAAGCACGAGCGCACGGCCGACTGCGTGGTCGCCGGGTTCCGGGTCCACAAGGACGGCGAGGGTGTCGGTTCGCTCCTGCTCGGCCTGTACGGCGACGACGACCGGCTGAACCATGTCGGTGTGTGCGCGGCGTTCACGGCGACGTTCCGCAAGGAGCTGGTCGACGACCTCGGCCCGCTCACCGAGCACGCGCTCGACGGTCACCCATGGCAGGGGTGGGCCGAGGCGCAGGCCAACAGCACGCAGCGGATGCCCGGCGGGTTCTCACGCTGGAACGTGAACAAGGACCTGTCGTTCGTGCCGCTCCGACCGGAACGGGTGGTCGAGGTCACGTTCGGCCAGCTGGAGTCGGGTCGGTTCCGGCATGGTGTGAAGTTCCAGCGGTGGCGACCCGATCGGACACCCGAGTCGTGTCGCTACGACCAGCTCGACGTCGCCAGTCCGGTTCGGTTCGACGAACTCCTCGCCGAGTCCGGCTGACGACCCGCCACGCGCCCGACGGATCGACGCGTCAGCATTCGGCCGGCCGCCCACTGTGTCGCGAACCTGGGACTCCCACGACCGGAATCGCGACACGCCCTCTGCCGACGCGACAATCGCGACCACCGTGTCGCGAACCTGGGACCCCCGCGATCAGAACCGCGACACACCCACCATCGACCCACCGCCACGCGGCCCGCGACCACCGTGCCGCGAACCTGGGACCCCCGCGATCAGAATCGCGACACCACCTCTGCCAACGCGGCAACCGCGACCACCGTGTCGCGAACTCGGGACTCCCAGGCCCACAACCGCGACACGCCCACCATCAACCCACCGCCACGACACGCGCGGCCCGACTCACGCGGCCTCGGCGGGCTCGGTGCGTCAGCCTTCGGGCGGGAGGGTGGTCGTCGTGGTGGTGGTCGTCGTGGAGGCCGTGGCGAAGGGGGCAGTCGTCGTGGAACCCTCGATCACCGAGATCTGCGGCGGGTCCGACACCGGGGTCTGCGGCGTGAGCACCTCGTTGCCGTCGGCATCGAACACCTGGAACGTGCGGGTGGCACCCTCGAGTGTGCCGGTGGCCGTGCTCACGCTGACCTGCAGCGTCCAGACACCACCGACCCGGAACGGTAACCCGTCGGCGGTCGCGAGCTGGGCGGTGCCCGACGTCGACAGCGGGATCGGCTGCTGGAGCGACGGCAGGTTGGTGCCCTCCGGCGGGACGAACAGCAGCGTCAGGTTGTTGATGTTGTCGGCCGGGGCCTCGACCTCGATCCGGAACCCGTTGTTGCCGACGCGGGCCGGCCCGATGAACACCACGGCGTCGAGCCCGGTGGCCTCGTCCCGGAACGACAGCTCACGGGTGTAGTCCTCACCGGGGAAGTCATCGACCTTCGACGGGGTGAGCCCGAGCAGCCACCCGCTGAACGCCAACGCCACCACACCGAGCGCGGCTTCGGCGCCGAAGGCACGGCGGAACCGGTCGGCGGCGGGCACCGTGAGTTCGTGGGCACGATCGAGCCGCAGCGTGACCTGCTGGCGCACGGCCAACGCGACGGCGAGCATCGCGGCGACGGCGACCACCTTGAGGAGCAGCACCCGGCCGTGGCTCGAGCCGAACAGGTCGCCACCGTCGAGTCGGATCAGCTGCATGATGCCGGTGACGCATGCGACCAGGATCGCCGGGATCGAGATCCGACTGAACGTGCGGGTGGCTTGAACGAGATCGTCTTCACCGGGCCCGGCGAGGACCACGCGGGCCACGAGTGCGGCGCCACCGAACCAGATCGCGACCGACAGCACGTGGACGAGACCGATCAGGAAGCCGAGCGGTGCGGCGGGCCCGTCGACACGACTGAGCGACACGGCGACCAGAGCGAACCCCGGCAGCGCCCATGCCCACATCGCGCTCTGTGGGTCGATGATGCGTTCGGGGCGGATCGCCGCCCATCCGGACGCACCGATGAACACCAACCGCAGGAGCGCGCCACGCCCACTCCAGCCGTCGTCGTTGAGGTCGAGCCATTGCCCGGGGCTCATGGCCGAGCCGAGCGATGTGCCGTTGAAGTCGGCGGCGTACGCGATCGGGTACAGGAAGGTGCCGAGCAGGGCGAGCAACCATGCCGCTCGCAGGAACCGGACCGTGACCACGTACTCGGGCCCCTCGGGCCACCCGACGCTGATCAACGCGAGGCCGCCGAACACCACGAGGATGCCCAGCGTGGAGAGCATCCGGCCGAGCCACAGGGCACCGCCCGTGCTCCCCTGGTCAACCGGTTCGGTCGCCGTGCCGTCGGTCTGGGTGGCTGCGGTACGGATGAAGGGGTCGGTCGTGGTGGTGGCGGTCGAGTCGCCGTCGGCCGGGTCGGTCGCGGTGGCAGGCGGGTCGCTGGTCACCGAGAAGCTGGTCGTGCCGCTGAGCAGCACCTCGTCGGCGGTGTCCTTGAGCGACCAGGCGATGGTGCAGGCGCCCTTGGGCAGCGGCGTGTTGATGGCGGTCGTGACGATCAGTCGGTCGTCGTCGACCTCGGGCACGCCGGTCTCCTGCGGCTGGAAGCTGCACGACAGGTTGACGGTGACCGAGTCGTCGACGGCGAGTTCCTGGTTGAAGACGAGCTGGATCTCGGTCGGCGACTCGGACAGCGACACGCCGTCCTCCGGCGTGATCGACTGCAGCGAGTTGGCGTCCTGGGCTGCGGCCGGCGCCCCGATCGCGAGGGCGGCGACGATCGCCACGGCGGCGACGAGCAACGTCGCGCCACGACCGACGACCGATGCGCCCATGCGCGAGGGAACAGAGGTTCGGACGCTCACGCCGACCACGGTAGTCAGGGTCGGCCGTCTTCGTTCACCATCTCCGCCGCCGGTCGGCTCGCGAGGGCGGGCTCCGGGCGACTCGGAACGACCGGCCGAGTCAGCGCGTTCACCCACTGAGTAGGCTCGGCTCGATGGCAACCCAGTCCCTCTACCGCCGCTATCGCCCTCGTCGATTCAGCGAACTGAAGGGTCAGGATCATGTGGTGCGCGCCCTGCGCGACGCCGTGATGTCGGGGCGCGAGGGCCAGGCGTACCTGTTCTCGGGTCCGCGTGGCACCGGCAAGACCACGTCGGCGCGCATCCTGGCCAAGGTCCTGAACTGCGAGAACGTGATCGACGGTGAGCCGTGCTGCGCCTGTGAGTCGTGCCTGTCGGTCGAACGTGGCACCAGCTACGACGTCCACGAACTCGACGCCGCCTCCAACAACGGTGTCGACTCGATCCGCGATCTGGTCGAGAAGGCCTCGCTCGGCACGCCGGGCCGGCACAAGGTGTACATCCTCGACGAGGTCCACATGCTCTCCAAGGCGGCCGAGGCCGCCTTGCTCAAGACGCTCGAAGAGCCGCCGCCGCACGTCGTGTTCGTGCTGGCCACCACCGATCCGCAGAAGATGAGCGACACGATCCGGTCGCGCACGCAGCACCTGCAGTTCCACCTCCTACCGTCCGACACGCTGGCCGAGCACGTGCAATGGGTCGCTCGAGACGCCGGGCTCGAGCTCTCGCAGTCGGCGCTCGACGCGGCGTTGACACAGGGCGGTGGCTCCGCCCGCGACACGCTGTCGGCGCTCGAGCTGCTCGCCTCCACCGGCGGCGATGTCAGTGACGTCATCGACCTCGACGAGTTCCTGACCGGGCTGATCGAGCGCGATTCGGGCCGGGTCCTCACGGCGATGGGTCATGCGGTCGGGTTGGGCCGCGACCCGCGCACGGTCACCGAAGACATCGTCCGCCACCTCCGCAACGCGTTCCTCGCGCTGATGGCGCCCGAGCTCGTGGTGCTGCCGTCCGATCGGGTCGATGCGATCGCGTCGCAGGCACAGCAGCTCGGCGCCGCGGCGTTGGTGCGGGCGATCGAACGGTTGGGCACGGCGTTGCTCGACATGCGTCACGCTCCCGATCCGCGGATCCTCGTCGAGGTCGCGCTGGTGCAGCTCACCCACGACGACGCCGGCGGCGACACCGAGGCGTTGCTGGCCCGCATCGAACGGCTCGAGAACACGGTCAAGCAACTGCGCGAATCCGGCGCCGTTGCGGCCGCGGCCGCGGCGGTGCCGAAGGATCCCTCCACCGGCCGTGCCGTGCTCGGCGGCGCGGCCCGCCGCCCCACACCCAGCCGCCCGGCAGAGCAACCCGCTGCAGCCGAAACGCCGGCCACGTCTCCTGCCGCCGAGGCCGAGTCGCCCGCCCCGGCCACGACCGCTCCCGCCGACCCTGCTCCGACCGAGCCCGAACCGACGGCGCCCGAGCCGGCCGCCGCACCCGCGCCCCAGCCGGCGGCACCCGAGCCCACGCCCGCTCCGGCACCGGCGGCGTCCGTGTCGGTGCCCGACGCCTGGGAAGCCACGGTCAAGAGCCAGGTCAAGCCGCTCGTGCGAGCGCTGTACTCGGCCGGGTCGTTCGTCGGCAACCGCGGCGACACGTGGTTGTTCTCGGTGCCCAACGAGGCGCACGGCAACAAGTGCAACGAACATCGAGCTGACGTGGAAGCGGCCATCGCCCGCGCCGTCGGGTCGCCGGTCACGATCGAGTTCGTCAGCGGCGGCGCGGCCGGTGGCTCCGACTCCCGGCCCTCCCCCGCCCGGCCTGCCCCGGCGCCTGCGTCTCCGCCCGCGGCCGAGCCGACGGCGCCTCCCGCCACTGCGGCGCCTGCCGCGGCCCCGGCACCGGAAGCCGAACCGGCGTGGGAGCCCGAGCCCGAGCCGTACGTGCCCGAGGCCGACGAGGACGTCGACCTGCACGAGCTCACCGACGCACCACCCGAGTCGGTCAAGACGCCGATCGATCGGCTCGCCGAGGCGTTCCCCGGCTCCGAGCTGATGACCGACGACTGATCGGCCACTGATCGATGGCCAACGCATACACACCTCCCGTCCAGGCGCTGATCGACGAGCTCGGGCGTCTGCCCGGCATCGGCCCGAAGTCGGCGCAGCGGATCGCGTTCCACCTCTTGAAGGTGCCGGTCGACGACGCCAACCGTCTCGCCCACGCGATCAGCGACGCCAAGGCCAAGGTGCGGTTCTGCGAACGGTGCTTCAACGTGGCCGACGGCGAGCTGTGTTCGTTCTGTAGCGACGATCGGCGTGATTCGTCGATCATCTGCGTCGTCGAGGAGTCGCGCGACATCGTGTCGGTCGAGCGAACCGGCGAGTTCAACGGCCGCTACCACGTGCTGTTGGGGGCGATGAGCCCGTTGGAGGGCATCGGCCCGGAACAGCTCAAGATCCGTGAGTTGCTCGAACGGCTCGGCCCCGAAGGTGTGGAGGAGGTCATCGTCTGCACCAACCCGAACACCGAGGGCGAGGTCACCGCGATGTACCTGGCCCGGATGCTGAAGCCGCTCGGTTTGCGGGTGTCTCGCCTGGCCTCGGGGCTGCCCGTGGGCGGCGACCTGGAGTACGCCGACGAGCTGACGCTCGGCCGCGCCCTCGAGGGCCGACGCTCGATCGACTGATCGACCGCATCGACTGATCGACCGCGCGGGTCGACCGGTGCCCGCGGCTGCATCGGCGCATCGGTCCTGGTCACGGATCGGGTACGTCGCCCGGGGACGAGATGTCCGCTGGTGATCCGAGCCCGGGCGCGAACGAGGCGCCATCCCTGCCGAGTCGGTAGCGGGCGGACGGGCCGACTCGGTTGAAATGACGCCTCATTCGTATGTGTCAGTTACGTTACGAAAATGACGACCCGAGGTCAACGCCTCGCGTGCAAAGTTCCCGTCAACACCGGATCATCACCCGCGTGGGTGACCGGCCCGGCTCGATGATCGCCGGCTCTCGCCCGCGTGTCGCGAAACCGGGACCACCAGCCTCATCATCGCGACACGGCCCACTCGGCGCGAGCCGAGCCGGCTCGGTGCGACGGGCCTCAGAGGGAGCGGACGATGATGGCGTCGCCCTGTCCACCGCCACCGCACAGGGCGGCGGCACCGACGCCGCCACCGCGGCGACGCAGCTCGTGCAGCAGGGTCAGCGCGAGACGGTTGCCGCTCATGCCGATCGGATGGCCGAGGGCGATCGCGCCGCCGTTGACGTTGACCCGGTCGAGGTCGACGCCGAGCTGACGGGCCGACGCGATGCCGACCGCGGCGAACGCCTCGTTGAGTTCGAACACGTCGATGTCGGACACCGACAGGTCGGTCTTGGACAGCGCCTTGTCGATCGCGTTGGCGGGCTGCAGGTTGAGCGACGGGTTGTCGGGCCCGGCGACCATGCCGTAGCCGACGATCTCGCCGAGCGGGTCGACACCGGTGGCCTCGGCCGCGTCCGGCGACATCACCACGACGGCCGAAGCACCGTCGCTGAGCTGCGACGCATTGCCGGCGGTGATCGTGCCGTCGGGGTCGAACGCCGGCCGGAGCTTGCCGAGGCTCTCGGCCGTGGTGCCGGGCCGAACACCTTCGTCGTGCTCGACCAGGATCGGGTCACCCTTGCGCTGCGGGATCGACACCGAAACGATCTCGTCGGCGAGGATGCCGTCCTTGGTGGCGGTGGCGGCACGCTCGTGCGACATCGCGGACACCTCGTCCATCTCCGCCCGGCTGATCGAGTCGCCGGTGTAGCGGTCGGTGCCGAGGCCCATCAGGCAGGCGTCGAACGAGCACCACAGGCCGTCGGTGATGATGGCGTCCTCGAGCTGGGTGTGGCCGTAGCGGAACCCGCCGCGGGCGCCCTTGGCGAGGTACGGAGCGTTGGTCATCGACTCCATGCCGCCGGCCACCACGATGTCGGCGTCACCGGACTGGATCATCTGGTGGGCCTGGTAGATCGAGTTGAGGCCCGACAGGCAGACCTTGTTGACGTTGACCGACGGCACGCGCATCGGGATGCCGGCGTGCACCGCTGCCTGGCGGGCCGGGACCTGCCCCTGGCCGGCCATGAGGACCTGCCCCATGATCACGTGTTCGACCTGTTCGGGCGACACGCCGACGCGCCGGAGCGCTTCGGCGATCGCGACGCCGCCGAGCTCGGCGGCGGACATCGACGACAGGGCACCCGACATCTTCCCAATCGGAGTGCGGGCACCGGCAACGATCACGGATCCAGTCATGCCGCGACGCTATCGCGCCGCCCGAATCGGGCCACAAGCGGCACGGGCGCGACCAGCCGGCCGGGGCGGAAGCAGTGGGAGTTCAGTACGCGTTCGATGACTCCGTCGACGTTCCGCTCGTCACGAAACGAGCGAGTTCCGAGACGACGCCGTCAGATCATCCTGAGGAAGCGGCGGTCGACGAGACCATCGTTCACGTCGCTGTGATCGACGTGGTGCTCGTGGGCCCCGTCGAGATCGGCTTGATCGAGTTCCCACGGGTCGACGTAGGTCTCTTCGGCCTCGAGGTCGGGCTTCCATTCGACGGCTTCGTCGTCCCACCATCCGATGGGCAACTCGTCGACGGCAAGACCGTCGGCGTCGGTGCCGTACACGATCGGGTCGCCGTTCTCGTCGACGGTGTCGATCGGCATCGGGCAGTCGGCCTGGTAGGAACCGATCATCGCCGCCTGTCCGGTGGCGGTCACGGAGCCATCGTCGCCGATCACCCACTGTGCACCGTCCGGGCCTTCGATCGTG
>CAXAWD010000155.1:0-7788 GCA_963972325.1 uncultured Acidimicrobiaceae bacterium | reverse complement strand
GACTGCAAGCTTCAAACCCATCTCCGTCACCATCGGCTCGCCGAGGCGCTCGACCCCGACGTGGCGGTCGTCAGCGTGATGGCGGTCAACAACGAGGTCGGCACGATCACCGACCTGACGGCGGTCGCCGCGGTCGTGCGCGAGCTCGCCCCGCAGGCGCTGCTCCACACCGACGCGGTGCAGGCCGCGTGCTGGCTCGATCTCCGCCGGCTGGCGCCGCTGGTCGACGCGATGTCGTTGAGCGCCCACAAGTTCGGTGGTCCGAAGGGCGTCGGCGTGCTGACGATTCGCGACGACCGAGCCCTGACTCCGTTGCTGATCGGCGGCGGACAGGAGCGCGAGCGGCGCAGCGGCACCCACAACGTGGCCGGCATCGTGGCGATGACCGCGGCGCTCGCCGAGACCGATGCCCACCGAGACACGGAGAACGAGCGGCTCGCAGCGCTCCGCGACCGGCTCGTCGACGAGATCAGCGGCGCAGTCACCGATGTCGTCGAGACCGTGCCGCGCGACCGAAAGGTGGCCGGTTCCGCACACGTCTGCATCGACGGCATCGAGAGCGAGTCGCTGCTGTACCTGCTCGACGAGGCCGACCTGTGCGCGAGCGCGGCGTCGGCATGCGCGAGCGGGGCGATGGAGCCGTCGCACGTCCTGTCGGCGATGGGAGTCGATCGGCAGCGTGCCGGTGGCGCGTTGCGGATGAGCCTGGGTCACACGTCCACGACGGCCGACATCGACCGCGGCGTCGACGTCGTCGTCGACGCCGTTCGTCGGCTGCGGAGGGCGGCGGCATGAAGGTGATGCTGGCCATGAGCGGCGGCGTCGACTCGTCGGTCGCCGGTGCGCTCCTGCTCGACGCCGGCCATGACGTCGTCGGCGTCACGATGAAGCTCTGGGGCGGCGACAGCGACTCGGGATGCTGCAGCGTCAGCGACGTCGACGACGCTCGTCGCGTCGCCCAGCAGCTCGACATCGACCACCTCGTGTTCAACTTCGGCGACGATTTCGATCGGCATGTGGTCGAGCCGTACGTGCGCGATCACGCGCTCGGGGTCACCCCGAACCCGTGCATCGAGTGCAACCGTCACGTCAAGTTCGACCGGCTGCTGCAACGCGCCGACCAGCTCGGCTTCGATGCGGTCGCCACCGGCCACCACGCCCGCATCGGGCGCGACGACGTCGGCCGGTTCACGCTCGAACGTGGCGCCGACGCCGCGAAGGACCAGAGCTACGTCGTGCACATGCTCGACCAACACGATCTCGCGCGCACGATGTTCCCGGTCGGCGACATCGACAAGGGCGAGGTGCGACGCCTCGCCGCCGAGATGGGGCTGCGTACCGCGTCCAAGCCCGACAGCCAGGACGTGTGTTTCATCACCAGCACCGGTGGTCGCGAAACCTTCCTCGGCGATCGCATTCCGTTCCGTCCTGCCACGGTCGTCGACCGCAGCGGGGCCGAACTGGGTCGGGTCGAGGCCGTCGAAATGGTCACGATCGGGCAGCGACGCGGCATCGGCCTCCCCGGTGGTGGGCCCAAGCGCTATGTCGTCGATGTCGACGTACCCAACGGAGTCGTGACGGTCGGCGGCGATGCCGACCTGTACCGCGCCTCGGTGTCGGTCGTCGACACCACGTGGGTCGACGCACCGCGTCCGGGTGCCGTGCTCGTCCAGTGCAGCGCTCACGGTGCTCCCCAGAGCGCCGACATCGCCGTCGACGACGACGGCGCCGGTGTCTCCGTGCGATGGTCGGAACCACAACGGCGGGTGGCGCCCGGCCAGAGCATCGTGTTCTACGACCTGGGCAACCGACGCGTGCTCGGCGGCGGCACCGCAGCCGCCTGACACGACGTTGCGGCCGCGTTCGTCTCGATCCGGCATCGTTGACCGCCGGCCCCCGGTGCGTGCAATAGTGACGGGATGATCGAACTCGTGTTGACCATCATCGGGCGCGACCGGGCAGGGGTCGTCGCGTCACTGGCCGACGTGGTTCGCTTCCACGAGGGCAACTGGAAGCGCAGCGAGCTGGCCGAGATCGCCGGCACGTTCGCCGGTGTCGTCGTGGTGGAGGTCGGCGACGACCGTGTCGACGAGCTGCTCACCAACCTGCTGGTGCTGCGCGACCAGGGCGTCCACGTCACGGCACAGCAGGTCGAGGAACCGACCGTCGCCCCTGATGCCGACGAGGTTCGGCTGCGATTCATCGGCGACGACCGACCGGGCGTCGTCCACGAGATCTCGACCACGATCAGCAAGCACGGCATCAGCATGTCGCGGTTGGGCACGGTGACCGACCTGCCGGGCGAGAACGGCGGCACACGATTCGAGATCATCGCTCAGCTGAGCGTGCCGGTCGGCACCGACGTCGACGCCGCCCTCGATGCGATCGGCGAGCTCGCCGTCGAGCTGGGCATCGATCTCAACGTCGAGGATCTGACGGGCGACACGCCCCAGGACTGACTAGCCGACCGGGAGCCGGCGCCGAGCGGCCGCCCGCAGCGCCTCGCCCGGGCGAGACGGGGCCACCAGGCACGACCGGAGATGGATCGCGGTGCCGCGCGGTTCCTGCGGCGTCGCTGCGAAGATCACGGTCGTCGACTCGTGCGTGGCCACCTCGATCGCATGACCCGCAGCAGGCCCGGTGAGGTCGGCGGCCTCGGTGCCCGCGGGAGCCAGTCGGATGCCGGCGATCTCCTGGCGTCGCAGCATGACGGTCTCGGCGAGTACGAGTTGGTCGTGGATCACGACGCCGATCGGCACGATCACGAACCAGCGCCGGCTGAGCCGGTGCCAGCGCGGCCAGCCGAGCACCCCGACACCGACCGCGGCGAGCGCGCTCGCCGCACCGGTGATCCAGCGGCCGTCGGCGAGCAAGATCACTCCGACGATCGTGAGCGTGGCCCACACGGCCCAGCTGAGGCCGGCGGCGAGCAGGTACGCGGCCGGCGGACGGAGCAGGTGACGGTCCTCTTCGCCGTAGGCGGAGGCCTGCACGAACACCCGCCCGAGCAGTGCGGAACCGGCGATGACCGTGGCGAGCACAGCGAGCACCAGGAAGGCGACGCCGGAAGCTGGGTCGGCACCCGACACCAGCGCCAGAACGGCCACCGGGACGGCAAGCGGCACGAGCAGCCGAACCGCCGTCAGACTGACGACGGCCGGGAGCGCCATCGCGCAGACGCCGGCGAACCAACCGGCGAGCGAGACGTAGCGGATCGCGGCGCCGAAGGTGTCGGTCGATGTCGCGGTCGCTTCGTCGATCGCGGCACCACCGGCGACCAGGACACCGATCCAGACGATCCGCAGCACCCAGGGCATCGCACGTTCGAGGCGGGCCACGTCGATCACCCGGCCAGTCTGGCGGCCGAGGGCGCAGAAATCCCACGCCGTGTCGAAGTCGTCGTCGGCGGCATCCAGGTGCAACCATGGGCCGATGACGGTGGACGGTGACCTCGAGCGCGGCGCGTCGTCCGCGCCGCGTGTGCACCCGTTGCGTCCTCCGGCGTTCCTCGACATCGTTCCGGCTGCTGCCACGATCGGAGTCGGCAGCCTGCCGCACCGCGACGTTCGGGCGGCCGCCGAGTTCAGCTTCGAGGCGTTCGACGTCCTCACGCTGCCGAGCCTGCCTCGACGGTGCCCCGCCGAGGCACCGATCGCCCAGGCGCTCGGGGGCGCCCCCGGCGTCACCCTCGGGCAGTACGGCACGGTGGCGATCGACGTGTCGCGGCTCGATCCCGTTGCCGAGGTGGTCACCGACTTCGAGTCCGACCGCTTCTCCGGGTTCCGGACCTGCCTCGACCTGGCCGTCGAACGCGATCATGCAGGGGCCGTCAAGTGGCAGTTCGTCGGCCCGATCAGCGTCGGTGTCGCACTCCGTCGCGCCGGGGCCGCGCCCGACGTCGCGTTCTCGATGGCGTCACGGGTGGTCCGCAGCCATGTCTGCTCGATCGGCGCCAGGGTGTCCGCGGCGTTGCCGAACTCGCCGCAGCTCGTGGTGATCGACGAGCCGTTCCTCGACGACGTGATGGCACACGACTTCCCGATCGCCCCCGACGAGGCGGTCGACCTGCTGTCGTCGGCGATGGCGTCGGCCGAACTGTCGGCGACCGTCGGTGTCCACGTGTGTGGCGACATCGACGTCGCCACCCTGACCGCAGCGGGCCCGCGGGTGCTGTCGGTGCCGGCCCGGCCGTCGCTGGTGCCCTACGCCGGCTACCTGGCTCGCTTCCTCGACCGGGGCGGAGTGATCGCCTGGGGCGCGGTCCCGACCGAAGGCCCCATCGGCGGTGCAGCCGGGCGTACCGCGGCCCGCCTCGAGACGCTCTGGGCCGAGTTGGCCGAACGTGGCTGCGATCCGGTTCGACTGCGGCAGCAGAGCCTGATCTCGCCGCAGTGCGGCCTCGGCGGTCACAGCACGTCGGTCGCTGAGCGGGTGTGCGCGACCGCTCGAGCGGTGTCACGGGCCGTCCACCCCATCTGAGTCGCCGCCGATCCGTACAATCGGCCCCGATGACGTCCAGCGACGAGACCTCTGCTCGGATCGCCACCCTGCGTGAGCAGGTGGCACACCACTTCCGGCTGTATCACGAGCACGACGCGCCCGAGCTGCCCGACGCCGACTACGACGCCCTGGTCCGCGAGCTGCGGCGTCTCGAGGCCGAACACCCCGAACTTGACGAGCCCGACAGCCCGTCGCACTGGGTGGGCGGCTCCGCGAGCGCCACGTTCGCGCCGGTCACGCACGCGGTCCCGATGACCAGCCTCGACAACGCGATGGACGCCGATGAACTCCGCGGTTGGTACGAACGGCTGCTCCGAGGGCTCGCCGGTGTGCACCCTCGCCTGGTGGCCGAGCTCAAGATCGACGGGTTGGCGATGAGCCTGCGCTACGAGCAGGGTGTGCTCGTGCAGGCGGCCACGCGTGGCGACGGCCGGGTCGGCGAGGACGTGACGGCGAACGTCCGCACCATCGCCGACATCCCACACCGTCTGGCCTGCGAGCCCGTGCCCGAGGTGCTCGAGGTCCGCGGCGAGGTCTACATGCCCACCGCGGTGTTCGACGACCTCAACCGCCAGTACGAAGCGGCGGGAGAGCGGCCGCTGGTCAATCCGCGCAACGCGGCGGCCGGCAGCCTTCGTCAGAAAGATGCCTCGATGACGGCCAAGCGGCGGCTGTCGTTCTGGGCGTACCAGCTGGGTGAGGTTGTGGCCGGGCCGGGATTCACGTCACACGAGGCCACGCTCGACTTCATCGGCACATGCGGGTTCCCGCTCAACGCCGAGCGCCGAGCGTTCGACGACATCGACGCCGTCGTCGAGTACTGCGCCTACCGGCAGGAGCATCGACACGACCTCGGGTACGAGATCGACGGGGTCGTCATCAAGGTCGACGACCTGGCCCAGCAGGCCGAGCTGGGCTACACGTCGCGGGCGCCGCGCTGGGCGATCGCGTACAAGTTCCCGCCGGAGGAACGAACGACGGAGTTGCTGGACATCCAGGTCTCCGTCGGCAGGACGGGTCGCGCGACGCCGTTCGCCGTGCTCGAACCCGTCTTCGTCGGAGGATCGACCGTGGCGATGGCAACCCTCCACAACCAAGACCAGGTGGCCGTGAAGGACGTGCGGCCCGGCGACACCGTGATCGTCCGCAAGGCCGGTGATGTCATCCCCGAGGTCGTGGGCCCGGTGCTCGCGCTCCGGAAGAAGAACACGAAGCCCTGGGTGTTCCCGAAGCACTGTCCGGCGTGCGGCAACCCCTTCGTGCGACCGGAGGGCGAGGCCGACACCCGGTGTGTCGCGCCCGACTGTCCGGCCCAGCGCGATCAGAAGGTCGCGTACTGGGCGAGCCGTGGGGCGATGGACATCGAAGGTCTCGGCGAGCAGATGGTCGAGAAGCTGACGGCAGCCGGCCTGGTCGCCGACCCGGCCGACCTGTACTCGCTGACGGTCGAGCAACTGGTCGGTCTCGACCGCGTCGGCGAGACGAGCGCCACCAACCTGGTCGCCGAGATCGACAAGTCGAAGCAGCAGCCACTCCCGCGTCTCCTGACGGCGCTCGGCGTTCGTCACCTCGGTCCGGCGGCGTCGCAGGCGCTCACCGCCGAGTTCCACACGCTCGACGCGATCATGGCGAAGTCGGTCGAGGAGATGGCGGCGGTCGACGGGGTCGGCGGGGTGATCGCCACCACGGTCCGTACCTGGTTCGACCAGCCCGCCAACCAGGCGTTCATCGAGCGGCTGCGCGACGCCGGGCTGAACTTCGGCGACGAAGAGCAGGCTCGACGGGCGGCGGAGGAGCGGGCGTCGACCCCGCAGACGATGGACGGCAAGACGGTCGTGGTGTCCGGCACCGTGCCCGGCTACAACCGCGAAGAGGCGGAGCAGGCGATCACGTCCCGGGGTGGCAAGAGCCCCGGAAGCGTGTCGAAGAAGACGTTTGCGCTGGTCGTCGGCGAGGGCGCCGGCGCGAGCAAGCTCTCGAAAGCCGAGACGAACGGCACGCCGATCGTGCCCGCCGAGCGATTCGAGGAGTTCCTCGCCGATCCCGATGCCGTCGTCGCCGACATCGCCGACATCGCCGACGTCTCCGGATCATCCGAGGGCGACGACCGATGAAGACGATCGGGCTCCTCGGCGGCATGAGCTGGGAGAGTTCGATCGAGTACGAACGCCTGATCAACGAGGGCGTGCGAGCCCGACTCGGCGGCACCCATTCGGCCGACCTCGTGATCCGCAGCTACGACTTCGCGACGATCGAGGCGCTGCAGGCGGCCGGCGACTGGGACGCCGCGGGCGACCTGCTCGCATCCGACGCCGTCATGCTCCAGCGGGCGGGTGCCGAGGTCATCGTGCTGTGCACCAACACGATGCATCTGATCGCCGACCGCATCGAAACCGCCGTCGACGTCGAGTTCCTGCATCTCGCCGACGCGACCGCACGCGCCGTGCTCCGCTCGGGGTTGGATCGTGTCGCGCTGCTCGGCACGCGTTACACGATGGAGCACGACTTCTACCGCGGGCGGTTGGCGGCCCACGGGCTCGACGTGGTCGTGCCCGACGAGCCGGACCGCACGACCGTGCACCAGGTGATCTACGACGAACTCGTGCGCGGCATCGTGCGGGGTGAGTCGAAGCAGGCGTATCTCGGGGTGATCGAGCGGCTCGTGGAACGCGGTGCGCAGGGCGTGATCGCCGGGTGCACCGAGATCGAACTCCTGGTCGGGCCCGGCGACCTCGCGGTGCCCTACTTCCCGACCGCCGCGATCCACGCGGCCGCCGCGGTGGAGGCCGCGCTCGGGGACGGTGGCGTCTCCGGGGCGATCAGACGACCGTGAAGGTCCAGGTGTACGACCTGGCGAACCGGCGCCCTTCGTCGATGCGCCAGTAGACGACCTCGACGGTGTGCTCGCCGTCGACGAACTGGGTGATCGGTGCCGACGCGTTGGGCGTGAACGTGAGCGTGGCGTTGCCCTGTTCGTAGCGCGTGACGGCCGGGAGTTCGATCTGCTGGCCCGGCTCGATGTCGGTCTGGGCGATCTCGTCGATGTCGATGGTCTCGATCTCGGTGCCGTCGATCACCAACACCCCGGTGTAGCCATCGGCCAGATCGACGAACACGTTGCTCTGATTGAGGACCTGGACGGCCTCGGGGACCGGCTGCACCGACTCGATGTAGGTGGGCAGGTCGGCTCGGTCGTCGCCGGTGATACCGATCAGGAGGCCGCGCGCCACGAACAGACTGCCGACCAGCAGCAGCAGGATCATCAGCACCGTGGTGCGGTCGGGACGT
>CAXAWD010000154.1:0-7794 GCA_963972325.1 uncultured Acidimicrobiaceae bacterium | reverse complement strand
ATCTCGAAGGCGATGGGAGCGCTCCTGCTCGACCAGGCGGTGATCGCCGGCCTCGGCAACATCTTCCGGGCGGAGATCTTGTTCCTGCACGGCATCCATCCCGAACGACCGGGCAAGCAGTGCACCGTCGACGACGCCACCGGCGTCTGGGCAACCGCGGTCGACATGCTGCGAGCCGGCGTCAAGGCGAATCGCATCGTCACCGTCGACCGCGAGGAGATCGGCTGGCCGCGCGGGCGGAGAATCCCACGGGAGGAAGCGACCTACGTGTACAAGCGGGAACGTTGCGTTCGTTGCGGCGACGAGATCCGAGCGATCGAGGTCGCCAACCGGACCTGCTACTACTGCCCCACCGACCAGCCGCGGTAGTGCTACTGAGCGTTCCACTGGGGAGCGCCCGGGTCGCCCCGCCAGAAGCGCAGGCGCCGCTCGGCCTCGACGCGGGCAGCGTCGTCGGTGATGCCCGCTCTCACGCGCATCAAGGTCGCGGCGACGTTGCGGAGTGAGGCGATCGTCGCCGTGAGCCGATCGTCGGCCAGCGAACGGCCGTAGCCGGCGGCGAACGACGCATACACGTCGGGAGCGCCGCCCCAGCGGGTCGCATACGTGGTCAGCATGGCGTGATCCCACCCGGGCGTTGCGTGGCAGAGCAGGTCGAAGTCGATCAGCACCGGCCCGTCGTCGGTCATCAACACGTTGCCGGGATGGACGTCTCCGTGACACACGACCGCTCCGGCACCCACCTCGCTCCGCCAACCCCGCCCGGCCTCGATCGTCCGAAGGATCCCAGCGAGCGCTTCGGCGTCGATGTGCTCGGAGATGGCGTCGAGCAGCGCGTCGAAGTCCCACCACGGAAACGTGACCGGTGACGGCAGCGGGTACCTCGCCGGGAGATCGGAGGGAGCCAGCGCGTGGATCCGCGCCACGGCGGCACCGACCGCGGCCCAGTCGACCGGCAGCGCCGCATCGTGAACACGCTCCCAACCGGTGACCGCGAGTCCCTCGAGGTCGGCGGTGTGCCCGTCGATCGGCGCCACGACCGGCACGCCGTGCCGCGACAGGACCCCGGCCAGCTCGTGCGACGACGACGCCGGAGCCGTCGCCCGGCCGACCCGAAGCACCTCGCCACCACACTCGAAGATCGCGTTCATCCCACGTCGCAGCAGCGTCGGCTCGGCGAGCCCCCATCGGGCAGCGGCCGACGCCGCGACACGGCCCGCCGACTCGAGGTCGATGACGCGCTGGTCGACGTACGGACGATCGTGGCTCATGCAGTGGGCACGAGTTCGACGCCGGGGTTCAGCCGCCCGGTCGGATCGAACTCGTACTTGATGCGACGGTGCAGTTCCACCACAGCAGGGTCGACGGACTTGGCCGGGGCCGGTCGCTCGTGATGCACGATGCCGACACCGATCTCCGCGACGAACGTGCCCGTTCCGACGAGCGAGGACAGTTCGCTCGGCGGCAGCGACCAACGGCCCCCACTTGGCAATTCGCTCGGGGGCTCCCCGGCGTCGAGGCCGAGGCGCGTCGCCTGGTCGGTGACATCGCGTTCGTGCCCCTCGAGCAGAATCCACGTCTGCACGCCGTTCCACAGCACCGACGTCGGGCGGTACAGCTTCGGGAACAGTTCGAACGGGTCGGCATCGGACGTGAACCACTGCTCGAAACCGGAACGTGGTCGTGTGCGCAGGATCACGTCACCCAGGAACCCGAGCGTGCCCCGGGAACCGACCAGGAGACGGCAGAGGTCGAAACCGCTGACGTTCTTGACGGTCGGACCTCCGGCCTTGACCACCTGCCCGGCGGCGTCGACGAAACACGTTTGGAGGAGCGCGTCGCGGATCGGCCCGTAGCCCAGTCGCCGGATGCCGCTATGACCGACGGCGAGCGCGCCCCCGACCGTGCCGACGGGCGGTATCGCCACGCTTTGCCCGTACACGGCGAGCTCGGCGTCGAGCTCGGCCAGGGGCGTGCCTGCCCCGCAACGAACCGTCATCTCGTCGGGTTGGACCCACTCGACGCCCGACGGCGCCATCACCGTGTGCACGCCGTCGACCGGGCCGCCGCGCGTGCCCAGACCGGCGATCGACACCGGACGCTCGGCGCCGATGTCAGCTGCGAACTCCGTCAGATCCATGCACCCTCCGGAACGCTGTGGATGTCGCCGCACGTGGCCGGCGACGGGAGCACCTTCTTCGGATTCGAACGCGCCATCGGGTCGAAGGCCCGGCGCAGCGCCTGCTGCGCATCGAGATCGATCTCGGAGAACATCATCGGCATGTAGTCGCGCTTCTCCAGCCCGATGCCGTGTTCACCGCTCAACACACCCCCGGCCTCGACCGAGGCGCGGACGATCTCCTCACCGGCCAGGTGCACCCGCTCGAGCGTGCCCGGCTGGCGTGCGTCGTAGACCAGCAGCGGGTGCAGGTTGCCGTCGCCGGCATGGAACACGTTGAGCACCTCGAGTTCGTAACGGCCCGCGATCTCGTAGATCTGTGTGAGTACCTCGGGCAGCTTCGCCCGGGGTACGACGGTGTCGTGAAGGTAGTAATTCGGTTTGATGCGAGCGATGGCCCCGAAGGCCGACTTGCGCCCCTTCCAGAGCAGTGCCCGCTCGGCTTCGTCTTGAGCGACCCTGACCGAACCGACCCGGTGCTCGCCGGCGATCTCCATGATCCGTTCGACGTCGGCGTCGAGCCCGTTGGGCAGGCCGACGACCTCGACCAGCAGCGCTGCCGCCGAGTCGACCGGCAGACCGGCGTGGATGTACGCCTCGACGGCACGGAGACAGAGCTGGTCCATCATCTCGACCGCGGCCGGCACGATGCCGGCGGCGATGATGCCGCTCACCGTCGCTGCGCCGTCCTCGACCGTGGCGAAGTCCATCAGCATCGTCTTGACCTCGGGCGGGTTCTGCGTGAGCCGCACGCACACCGAGGTGGTCACGCCCAACATGCCCTCGCTCCCCACGAAAACACCCCGCAGGTCGAGCCCGTCGGGCTCCGGCTCTTCACCGCCGAGCACGGTGACGGTGCCGTCGGGCAACACCACCTCGACCGCGAGGATGTGGCTGGCGGTGACGCCCTCGGCGAGGCAATGCGGGCCACCGGAGTTGTTGGCGACGTTGCCACCGATCGAACACGTCTGCTGGCTGCTCGGGTCGGGAGCGAAATGGAGACCCAGATGCTCGGTTCGCTTCGACAGGTCGAGGTTGAGCACCCCGGGTTGCACCCACGCCAGACGGTTCTCCTCGTCGATCGACGTGATCTCCTGCATCTTGGTCGTGGCGATCACGACGGCGTCGTCGAGCGGCACGGCGCCACCGGACAGGCCGGTCCCCGACCCGCGCGGCACGAACGGTACCCCGTGGCGATTCGCGATCTGTACGCAGGCCTGCACGTCGGCGGTGGTCTCGGGCAGGCAGACCACCGAGGTGGTCCCGGCCATGTTGGACGAGTCCTTGCGATACAGGGAGAGTTCGCTCGGGCCGGTCTTCACCCGGTTCGGGCCGAGCGCGGCCCGAAGATCGTCGGCGAGCGCGGTCACGACCGGGAGGACTTCGGCTTGTGCTTCATCACGATCACGCGACCGGTGTCGACCGGTTGCCCGTCGACGAGCAGGCGGTCGCCCGGCTCCAGCCGGTCGTCGATCGGTTCGACCCGGGCGTCACGACGCGCCTTGAGTTCGTCTTCGCGGGCGTGCATGGCCGATCGACCCTCGCGCACCGCATCGATGACGTGACGTCCACCCTGCTTGACCCGGTTGGCCGCACCCTTCGCGACGTTGGCGGGGGCAAGCTGCGAAGCGGTCTGCTTGACCTTCTTGGTGGCGTAGTTCGTGCCGGCGGCCCCGGCGGCGATGCCGGTGACGAACCATGTGAGGCGCCTCATGCCCGCCTCCGCTCGCGATCGACCGGCACATGCACCACGGTGGCGTGGGTGTCTCGGCCGCGGATCTTCCGGACCGCCCGGCTCGTGCCCGTGGCGAGGCCGGCGAGCTTGATGACCGGGACGGAGAACGCCGTGCGGGCGACACGGCCCGATCCGTCGACCGCCTCGCTGATCGCCTCGGCCGAGCCCAGCACACGGTCGAACCGGGCCAGGTCGGTGCGCGCCTCGTGCATCGTGCTGCGCGCCTCGTCGGCACTCGATCGCAACTCGTCGATGAGGGGCTGCGTCTGCGCTCGCATCTCGGCCACTTCGGTCCGCAGCAGTTTCACCATGTCGAGCACCCGCACGAGCACGACGACCAGGGCCGCGAACCCGATGGTGCACAGCAGCGCGGCGAGCGTGATCGCCAGGTCGCCTGCGGTCATGAGGTCGCCTCGTCGGCTCGGTTGCGTCGGCTGTTCATCTGGTTGCGAATCTCCTGTTCGAAGCCGATGTCGCTCGGCTCGTACCATCGTCGATCGGCGAGTTCGTCGGGCTGGTACTGCTGCTCGACCCAACCACCGTCGTGATCATGAGGGTAGTCGTAGCCGTCGCCGTGTCCCAGAGCAGACGCCCCTTGGTAGTGCGCGTCACGCAGATGCGTGGGCACCTCGCCGAGCGCACCGTCGCGCACCGCCGCACGAGCGTTCCAGATCGCGAGCGCCGACCGGTTGCTCTTCGGGGCGGTGGCCAGGTGGACGGCGGCCTGTGACAGGTTGAGTTGCGCCTCGGGAAGGCCCACGTGTTCCAGCGCCTGGGCGGCGGCGACGGCGATCGTGAGCGAGGTCGGGTCGGCCATCCCGATGTCTTCGCTGGCGAAGATCACCATACGCCGCACGATGAAACGGGCATCTTCACCGGCTTCGAGCATCCGGGCCAGCCAGTACACGGCGGCATCGGGGTCGGACCCGCGCATCGATTTGATGAAGGCGCTGACGACGTCGTAGTGATCGTCGCGGCCGTAGCGGAGCGCGCTGGTACCGAGCGCCGCCTCGACGTGTTCGAGCCCGACGTCGCCGGGATGAGCGAGCGCGACGGCTACCTCGAGCGAGGTCAACACCTGCCGCCCGTCGCCGCCGGCCCGGTCGACGAGCAGGTCGGTTGCGTCGGGCGAAGCCACCGCTCCCTCGGCCTCCAGACCACGGGCGACGAGTGTGCGCATGGCGTCGGCGTCGAGCGGCTCGAGTCGGAACAGGGTGGATCTGCTCCGCAGCGGCGGATTGACCTCGAAGAACGGGTTCTCGGTGGTGGCTCCGATCAGTGTGAGGGTGCCGTCCTCGACCGCCGGGAGCAGGGCGTCCTGCTGTGCCTTGCTGAACCGGTGGATCTCGTCGAGGAAGAGGATCGTGCCCTGGCTCCGCTCGCCCAGGCGCTGCCGGGCGCGTTCGATCACCTCGCGGACGTCCTTGACGCCGGCCGTGACCGCCGACAGCTGTTCGAATGCTCGGGCGGTCGAGCCGGCCACCGCCAGTGCCAGCGTGGTCTTGCCGGTACCGGGCGGGCCCCAGAAGATCGCCGAGGTCAGTCGATCCTGTTCGACGAGCCGTCGCAGCGGCCGTCCTGCCCCCACGAGATGCTCCTGGCCGACGACGTCGGTGAGGGTGCGGGGACGAAGGCGTGCGGCGAGCGGCGCCGTCGAGCGGAGTCGCTCCTCGACCGCGGCCGCGAAGAGGTCAGCCACCGAGCACCTGCCGATAGGGCTGCTTGCGGAAGTCGACGACGAGGTCGATCAGTCTCGACGCCTTCATCCACTTCCAGCTCGCGAACTCCTTGCCGTCGGGCACGGGTCTGATCGGGTCGACGATCGGTTCGAAGAAGAACCAGCGGTGCACCTGCCCGAGCCGTTCACCGCGACGCATCGATTCCGGCCACAGGTACGCCGTCCACCCGTCGTACTCGTCGACGAGGGCGACCTGGGTGCCGTCGAGTCCGGTCTCTTCGAACAACTCGCGCCACGCGGCCTGTTCGGGGGTCTCACCCGACTCGATACCGCCCTGCGGCAGCTGCCACTCCCCCGACAGGTCACTGCGCTCGAACGCGAGCAGCCGCCCGTCGCCTCGCCGCACGGCGGCGACCACTCCGGCGCGCAGGTGTGGCTTCGCCATAGGACGCCGATCGTACTCAGCGACCGAGGCTGCGGAGCCGATCGCGGACGTCGGCAAAGTTCGGCTCGCGTGAAGCGATCTGCTGGAACCACCGTGTGGCCGACACCGTGTCGCCCGCCCGGTCGTAGAGGTCGGCCAGCACGTACCACTGCCGCAGGTGATGCGCTCGGACCCGCTTGGGCGGTTGTTGCGCCGGTTGCATCAACGCGATCGCTGCGGACAGGTCGCCGCGGTCGGCGTACGCACCGGCCACGACGATGCGGGCCTCGGCCATCACGTCGTGTTGTGGCGACGCCTTCTTGACGTCGTTCCACACCGTGTCGACGTCGTCCCACCGCTTCAGCGCTCGGTAGCAGTCTGCGAGCACCGGCAACAGGGACGGATCGGGCTTGAGCTGCCGGGCGAGCTCGAGTGACTGAGCCGCATGACGCCAACGACCGGTCCGGTAGTTCGCGAGGCCACTCACCTCGTGCACCGCTGCGACCTGTGGGAGCTCGCGCACCAGTGGTGTCACCATGCGCCGCGCTTCGTCGAACCGCTCGCGGTCGAGCGCCGCCGAGGCGGACGCGAGCCGTTCCGAGAGGCGTGCCGCCCGTTGCGGGTCGAGCGCCTCGTGGATCTCGGCGACGACCTCGGGGTCGACCTCGGGGGCTGGACGCCCACGGTCTGTGGCGGCGCCTCGTTGTGTGGCACCGAGTGCTGCGTCGCGAACCGAGCCCTCGTCGACCCACTGTTCGATCTCGCGGCCCTCGATCTGTTCACGCTCGAGCTCGGGAGTGCGTTCGGTGCGCCGCGGGCCGCGGCGCTTCCGGACCTCTTCGGCTCGACGTTCGGCCTCGGTCCGCGGTTCGGGGCGACCCCCGTACTCCTCGCGGCGCTGGCCGACCGTCCGGCGACCTCGACCGCCGGCACCACGACCGCCGGCACCACGGCCGCCACGTTTGTCGTCGCCGCGCGAGCGCCCGCCACCAGGGCCGCCGGACCGGTTGTCGCCGCTGCCGCGCGCCGGGCGGGAACGGCCGTTGCTCGCTCCCGACCCGCGGCGCGGGCCGGATGATCCGCCGGAACGCGGGCGGCGTGGACGATCCTCAGACATGGCGGTCCATGCTACGGCCGCCGTGCGTGGGAAACGCGCCGTCCGAACACGGACTTCACCGGCCGGCAGCGTCTCCTACCGTGCGGGGCATGACATCGCGGCCGAAAACGACAACGAGCGCCACCCCGAAGGGTGACGCTCGTTGTTTCGAATAAATCCGGCGGCGACCTACTCTCCCAGGGGATCGCTCCCCAAGTACCATCGGCGCTGAGAGGCTTAACTTCCGTGTTCGGGATGGGAACGGGTGTGACCCTCTCGCTATGGCCACCGGAAACTTGTTGTCAATTGGGTTGC
The DNA here is from genome assembly GCA_963972325.1 of uncultured Acidimicrobiaceae bacterium. GTDB lineage: Bacteria > Actinomycetota > Acidimicrobiia > Acidimicrobiales > Ilumatobacteraceae > Ilumatobacter. The sequence goes on along the minus strand of CAXAWD010000154.1, from coordinate 367 downwards.
ACCCAAAGGACTCCAGAGCAAGCACGAGCGAATGTAGAAAGATCCAAGCCCTCGGCCGATTAGTACCGGTCGGCTGAACGTGTTGCCACGCTTACACCTCCGGCCTATCAACGTGGTGGTCTCGCCACGGGCCTTACTACCTTGTGGTATGGGAAGACTCATCTTCGAACGGGTTTCCCACTTAGATGCTTTCAGCGGTTATCCCTTCCGGAGGTGGCTAATCTGCCATGCCCTTGGCAGGACAACAGACACACCAGAGCTCCGTCCATCCCGGTCCTCTCGTACTAGGGATAGCCTTCGTCAATCTTCCTTCGGCTGCGGAGGATAGGGACCGAACTGTCTCACGACGTTCTGAACCCAGCTCGCG
>CAXAWD010000153.1:0-7826 GCA_963972325.1 uncultured Acidimicrobiaceae bacterium | reverse complement strand
CGGGTGGCCTCGGTCGCGATCGAGAGCGATACCGCGTTCAGCGCGCGCGTCGTCCAGGAGCGGCCCGCGCGCATCCGGCTCATCGGCAGTGACGGCACGGTCGGAGCGAACAAGGCGTCGGTCAAGATCATCGGCGCGCACGACGACAATCACGCCCAGGGCTACTTCGTGTACGACTCCAAGAAGTCGGGGTCGATGACGGTCTCACACCTGCGGTACGGGCCGGACCCGATTCGTTCGACCTATCTGATCGACGATGCCGACCTCGTCGCCTGTCACCAGTTCGGGCTGCTCGATCGGTTCGACGTGCTGTCGACCGCCCGCCCGGGAGCGACACTGCTGCTGAACACCCCGTATCCGGTCGACGAGGTGTGGGGCCATCTGCCCGCCGGCGCTCGGCAGGAGATCATCGAGCGAGGGCTCGAGGTCCACGTGGTCGACGCTGCCAAGATCGCGAAGGAACTGGGTATCGGCGGTCGGATCAACACGGTGATGCAGGCATGCTTCTTCGCCCTCGCCGACGTGATCCCGATGGACGAGGCGATCGCGGCGATGAAGCAGTCGATCGAGGACGTCTACGGCCGTCGCGGTCGTGCGATCGTCGAGCGCAACCACGCCGCGATCGACCGGGCGCTCACCGCCATGTCGCGACTCGACGTGCCCGAACGGCTGACGGCCGACGAGTTGGCCGAGTTGTCGGAACCTGCCGTGGCCCAACCGTCCGACACGTTCGAGGAACGGGTGACGGCGGCGCTGATCGCCGGTCGTGGCGACCTGCTGCCCGTGTCGGCGATGCCGGTCGACGGTACGTTCCCGACGGGCACCGCCCGGATCGAGAAGCGCAAGTTGGCCGGTGAGATCCCGATCTGGGAGCCCGACCTGTGCATCGACTGCGGCAAGTGCGCGATCGTCTGCCCACATGCGGCGATCCGGTTGAAGGTCTACGAGCCCGACGCGATCGGTGCGGCGCCCGACGGGTTCCCGACCAAGTCGTTCCGGTCCCGCGAGTTGCCGGGCCATCAGCTGACCGTGCAGGTCGCCCCCGACGACTGCACCGGATGCGGCGTGTGCGTCGACGTGTGCCCCGCCCACGACAAGACGGAGGTCAAGCGCAAGTCGATCAACCTGCAGCCGGCGGCCGAGCACGCGGACGTCGAGCGTGACCGGTGGGACTTCTTCACCGAGATCCCGCAGCTCGATCGCACCCTCGTTCGCCATGACACGGTCAAGAACTCGCAGCTGCTGGAGCCGTTGTTCGAGTTCTCCGGTGCCTGCTCGGGCTGCGGCGAGACGCCGTACCTCAAGCTGCTCACGCAGTTGTTCGGCGACCGGCTCGTCGTCGCCAACGCCACCGGGTGTTCGTCGATCTACGGCGGGAACCTGCCGACGACGCCGTGGGCGACCACCGCCGATGGGCGCGGGCCAGCGTGGGCGAACTCGCTGTTCGAGGACAACGCCGAGTTCGGTCTCGGCATTCGCCTCGGCGTCGAGCAGCATCAGGACGATGCCCGCCGTCTGGTCGGCGAACTCGCCGACCGGATCGGCACCGATCTGGCCGAGGCGTTGCTCGCGAACACGCAGCCGACCGAAGCCGCGGTGTACGAGCAGCGGGCGAGGGTGGAGGAACTGCGCCGGGTGCTCACCACGATCGACGACCCCCGAGCCCGCCATCTCGACACGATCGCCGACGAACTCGCACGGTCCAGCACCTGGTTGGTCGGTGGCGACGGGTGGGCGTACGACATCGGCTTCGGCGGTCTCGATCACGTGCTCGCAAGCGGCCGCAACATCAATGTGCTGGTGCTCGACACCGAGGTGTACTCGAACACCGGTGGGCAGGCATCCAAGGCCACGCCGCTCGGCGCCGTCGCCAAGTTCGCGATGGCCGGCAAGAGCATGGGCAAGAAAGACCTCGGAGCGATCGCCCGCCGCTACGGCGACGTGTACGTGGCGCAGGTGGCGATGGGCGGCAGCGAGATCCAGACGGTCAAGGCGTTGCAGGAGGCCGATGCCTGGGACGGTCCGTCGCTGGTGATCGCCTACTCGACCTGCATCGCCCACGGCATCGACATGCGTACCTCGATGACCCACCAGAAAGCCGCCGTGAAGTCCGGGTACTGGCCGCTGTACCGCTATCGGCCGACCACCGAGGAACACGAGACCCCGTTCCAGCTCGACTCGGCGGCGCCGAGCATCCCGTTCCGGGACTTCGCGATGGAGGAGGCACGGTTCGCCATGCTCGCCAGGAGCAACCCGGAACGGTCGCAGCACCTGCTGGCGATGGCGCAGAACGAGATCGACGAGCGCTGGCACTATTACGAACAGCTCGGTTCGGTCGAGCGAACGCTGCTCGACGACGACGAGTCACACGAAACACCCGACGAGGAGATCGCCGTCGAGATCCGGCGGCCCGGAGAGGACCACTGACATGACCGACCTCCACACCACCTACCTGGGCATGCGGTTGCGCAGCCCGATCGTGGCGTCGGCCGGCCCGCTCACGAGCGACCCCGACCGGATCGCCGAACTCGAGCGGGCCGGAGCGGGCGCCGTGGTGCTGCCATCGCTGTTCGAGGAACAGGTCGAACACGAGACCAACGAGATCGACCGGTTGTTCTCGCTCCATCAGGACAGCTTCGGCGAGGCAACATCGATGCTGCCCGACGTCGGCGACGACATCACCGTCGACGACCGCTACTTCGAGTTGATCGCTGCGGCGAAGCGAGCGGTCGACATCCCGGTGATCGCGAGCCTCAACGGCACCCACGTCGGTGCGTGGCTCCGCTCGGCACGATCGATCGAAGACGCTGGCGCCGACGCCATCGAGCTGAACCTGTACTCGGTGGCCGCCGACGCAGCCGTCGACGGCGCGACCGTCGAGAGCGAGCACGCCGAACTCGTGTCGGTCGTGGCGAGCGAGGTCGACATCCCGGTCGCGGTCAAGGTCTCGCCGTACTACTCGTCGCTGGCGTCGTTCGTGGTCGGGCTGCAACAGGTGGGGGCGTCCGGTGTGGTGATGTTCAACCGGTTCTACGCCCCCGACCTCGACCTGGACACGTTCGCGGTCGCGCCGAAGATCTCGTTGAGCTCGCCCGAAGAGGTGCGGCTCCCGTTGCGTTGGACCGGGATCCTGCGTGACTACCTGACGATGTCGATCGCAGCGTCGACCGGGGTGCATCGGGGCGAGGACGTCGCCAAGGTAGTCCTCGCCGGCGCCGACGTGGCGATGACCACGTCGGCCCTGCTGCGAAACGGCCCGCAACACCTCACGGTGATGGAAGAGCAGCTCGTCGACTGGATGACGCGCCACGAGTACGAGTCGGTCGAGCAGATGCGCGGCGCCGTCAGCCGGGAAGCGGCCGCGGACCCTTCGGCGTACGAGCGTGCGAACTACATCGGCAATCTGTCGACCTACACGAGCACGTTCCTGCACGACCACCCGCTCGAACTGCGCGGGGTCTGATCGACCCTGTTCCGAACGTGACCATCGGCACTGGCCCCGGTCTCGGGGCCGTGCGCACGATGCAGGTGTTCCAACACAACGGAGGAATCTCATGTTCCAACAGATCATCGTCCCCGTCGACGGATCGGACCGCTCCTGGGTGGCCGCTCGCGCCGGCGCCGTCATCGCCGAAGCATGCGCCGCCGAGTTGCAGCTGATCCGGGTCGTGGCCGACGAACCGACCGGCGACGACGCCCGCGCCGAGATCGAGCGCGCGCTCGAAGCCGGCGCGCCGTTGGCGACACCGCCCAAGATCGTCCCGGTGATCGCTCCCGCGTCGTCGGGTTCCACGGTCGGTGCCGCGATCGCCGAGTACGTGGAGTCGATCAACGGAGCCATGATCGTGATGAGTTCGACCGGTCGGGGTCGGTCGGCCGCGGTACTCGGCAGTGTCGCCGACGACGTGCTGCGCAGCATGTTCGGACCGATCATCGTGCTCGGTCCGAAGGCCTCCGAACTCGAGTCGTTCACCGGCGACCTGGTCGTGCCCGTCGACGGCTCCGACTTCGCGGAGACGATCCTGCCGATCGCCGCATCGTGGGGGATCGCTCTGGGAGGCAGCCCGTGGGTGGTCGAGGTGATCACCGAGCCGGTGCCACCATCGGTCGACGTGTTCGAGAGTTCCTACGCGCATCGGCTGGCCCAGGGGATGCAGGAGCAGACGCATCACGAGGTCGAGTTCGAGGTGCTGCACGGCGGACACCCGGGCGGCGAGATCTCCGACTTCGCCCGCCGCATCGACGCCCGCTTGATCATGATGAGCACGCATGGTCGCAGCGGCCTGCAGCGATTCACCGCCGGCAGCACGGCGTCGGCCGTGGTGCGAACGGCCGACTGCCCGGTCGTGTTGCACCGGCCACCCGTCTTCGCGGTCGATTGACGAGGCGTCGGGTGTCGGTGCCCGTCAGTCGGTTGCCGACACCCGGTTAGCTCCGTCGCGATCGTCGAGCACGGCGTCGACGTTCTCGAGCGTGGTCGTGGCGATCGACGCGAGCGCCTCGTGTGTCAGGAATGCCTGGTGGGCGGTGATGAGCACGTTGGGGAAGGTCAGCAGACGGGCGAACACGTCGTCGCCGATCACCTCGGTGCTCCGGTCCTCGAAGAACAGGTCGCCCTCCTCCTCGTACACGTCGATCGCGAGCGATCCGATCTGCCCCGACTTCAGTCCCTCGATCGCCGCCGACGTGTCGATGAGCGCTCCACGCCCCGTGTTGACGAGCATCGCGCCCGGCCGCATGCGTGCGATCGCCTCGTGGTCGATCAGGTGATGGGTCTCCGGGGTGAGCGGACAGTTGAGGGTGACCAGGTCGGCGCGGGCGAGCGCGGTGTCGAGATCGGTGTACTCGACCCCGAGTCCGACGAGGTGCTCGTCGTGGTAGTCGTCGACCGCGACGACCTCGCACCGGAGGTGCCAGAGCAGCCGGGCGACGATCGCGCCGATCCGGCCGGTGCCGACGACGGCTGCGGTCTTGCCGGCGAGGTCGAATCCCACGAGGCCGTCGAGCGAGAAGTTGCCGTCGCGAACCCGGGCGTGGGCACGGTGGATGCCCCGGTTGAGCGAGAGGATGAGGGCCAGGGTGTGTTCGGCGACGGCGTTGGGGGAGTAGGCGGGCACCCGGACCACGTCGATGCCCAACCGGTCCGCTGCGTCGAGGTCGACGTTGTTGAAACCGGCACAACGCAGTGCGACGCATCGGGTTCCCGCCGCGGCGAGCTGCTCGAGCACGTCGGCCGACACCACGTCGTTGACGAATGCGCACACGGCCTCCGCGCCGCCGCCGAGCTGGGCGGTCTCGTCGGACAGTCGGTCGCTGAGGAACGTGAGATCGAACCCGAACGACTCGTTGGCGCGCTCGAACGCTGCCCGGTCGTACGGTTTCGAGGAGAACATCCGGATCTCGGCCATGCCGCAGTCTCGCGGTGGCCGGAAGCGACTGCAATCGCCCTTTTCCCGCCATCGCCGGTGGATGACAGAATCGTGGGATGTTGATGCCCGGACGGCCCGCACCCGGCTTCGCGCTGCCCGACCAACACGGCACCGTCGTCGACCTCGCCGAGTTGCGCGGCAAATGGGTGCTGCTGTGGTGGTACCCGAAAGCTGCGACGCCCGGTTGAACGGTCGAAGGCCAGGCCCTGCGTGACAGGGCCGACCGACTCGGCGAACTCGGGGTGGTCGTCCTCGGCGCCTCGTTCGACCCACCCGCCGTCAACCTCGCGTTCGCCGAGGCACAGCAGTTTCCCTTTCGCCTGCTCACCGCCGACCGACCGACAGCGGAGGCGTACGGTGTCGCCCGCAGCCCCGACGACAAGTTCGCCGGGTTCGCGCGCCGATTCAGTTTCCTGATCGACCCCGACGGGACGATCCACCGTTCGTACGACGTGACCGACGTCGCCGGCCACGCCGACCAGGTGATCGCCGATGTCGAGCAGGCGGCCCGGCCGTGACCCCCACCGAGCCGTACGTCGCTGCGTCGGCGCCCAGCCCCACCGACCCGGACAGCGATGCTCGGCAACTCCAGTCGCGGGTGGCCGCGGTCACCCGCGGCGGAGCCCGCGCCGCGGTGCTCGGGGTCAACGACGGTCTGGTCACCAACGTGTGTCTGATCCTGGCGGTCGCCGGGGCGAGCTCCGGTGTCGACGAGGTCCGCATCGCCGGTCTGGCCAGCCTGATCGCCGGCGCCTTCTCGATGGCGGCGGGGGAGTGGATCTCCGTGCGGAGCCAGGTCGAACTCTTCGACGGCATCGTCGACGAACTGCACCGGTTGGCCCGTCGCAATCCGAAGTTGCTGCTCGACGAACTCACGTCCAAGCTCGAGGAGAGCGGGTTGGCGACCGACACGGCGCAGCGCGTCTCGACCGAGCTGCCGTTGGAAGGCAAACGGTTCGTCGACTTCACGGCGCGAACGGTGTTCGGGTTCGACCCGGGCGAGGTCGGCTCGCCGATCGTGGCGGCGGTGTCGTCGTTCGCGCTCTTCACCGCCGGTGCCACGGTGCCGCTCGCCCCGTGGTTCTTCACCAGCGGCAACCTCGCGATCGGCCTGTCGGTCACGCTCACGGCCTTGGCCAGCCTGGCCGTCGGTGGTTGGGTGAGCCAGTCGTCCGACCGGCCCGTGATCCAGGGTGCGTCACGGCAGTTGGCGATCGTGATCGTCGCCTCGATCGTCACCTACGGCATCGGTTCGCTGTTCGGCACGGCGATCGGCTGACGCCGCGCTGCGTTAGGGGCGCGGTGTCGCGAGCGGTGTCGCGTCTCGGAGGTGCTGGTCCGATGCGATCCGCACGAGGTTTCGGCCGTCACGCTTGGCCTGGTACATCGCCCGGTCGGCCGCGCCGACGAGTAGGTCGGGATCGCACGGCGGTGCCGCCGCGACGCCGATGCTCAGGGTGATGCGCCGGTCGTCCCGAAGGCCGGGCCACACATGTTGCTCGACGCGTGTGCGGAGGTGCTCGCAGCGGGCGGTGGCGTCGTCGACGCCGGCGCCGGGCATCACGATGACGATCTCCTCGCCGCCGTAGCGGACGATCACGTCGTCGTCGCCGACCTCGTCGCGGATCAGATGGGCGAGTTCGATCAGCGCGCTGTCGCCGATGGCGTGGCCCAGTTCGTCGTTGATCTTCTTGAAGTGGTCGACGTCGATCATCGCCAACGCGAGCGGGTGGTCGTCGTCGGCGTGGGGAAGGAGTTGCTCGAGGACCCGGTGGAGGTTTCGGCGGTTGCCGAGACCGGTCAGGGGGTCGAGTTCGGCCGTCGAGCGATGACGGTCGGCCTCGGCCTGTGCCTCGGACTTCGTGACGAACATCTTCGACTGTGACCGGAGTTGGCTCGTGGTGCGATGCCGTTCGAGTCGCTCGTAGGTTTCGAGGTGCTCGAGCGCTGCGTCGAACCGGCCGCGGGCCCGCTCGGCCCGGTACGCGCTGTGGTGGGCGCGGATGCGGGTGCTGTGTGGGCCGTCGTCGCCGAGCCGGGCGATCAGTTCGTCCAGTACCTCGATCGCCTCGTCGTGACGGTCGGAGAGCACCAGCCATTCACCGATCGACGCAGCGACGCGATCGCCGTGCGCGTCGGCGCCGAGCCGATCGGCCGCTTCCTGCGCGGCGTACAGGAGCGGCTCGGCTGCGACGAGATCACCTCGATGAGTGAGAATCTCGGCGAGGTTGCCACCCACCGCGATTCGGTAGAGGGGGTTGTCGAACTCGTCGAGCAGCGCGAGCGCCCGCTCGGCGGCAACTCGGCCCTCTTCGAGCAGCTGCTCGGCGGCCTCCCGATCGGGTTCGTCGTAGGTGCGGTGGTACGCCCCGATCGCCGTCGCGGTGATCGCATTGA
>CAXAWD010000152.1:0-7864 GCA_963972325.1 uncultured Acidimicrobiaceae bacterium | reverse complement strand
CCACGACCACGAGTTCCCCGCCGACCACGACGACCACCAGCACGCCGACCAGTACGACCACCAGTACGACCACCAGCACGACGTCGACCAGCACGACCACCAGCACGACGACCACGACGCTCGCACCGCTCGCGCTGCCGGACGGCATCGAACCGATCGACGCCCTCGCGTTCCCGACCGACGTCGAGGTCCAGATCGGCACGTCGGTCGAGGGACGGCCGATCACCGTGATCCGTCGCGGCGACCCGACCGGCACGCGTGTACTCGCAGTGGGTGTCATCCACGGCAACGAGGCCGACGGCGAAGCGATCATCGACCGACTCGCCGTCGACCCGGTGCCGCCCGGGGTCGAACTCTGGCTCGTGCGGTCGATGAACCCCGACGGTCAGGCTCGCAGCGACCGGCAGAACTCGAACGCCGTCGATCTCAACCGCAACTTCCCGGAGAACTGGGACGTGCTGGGCGAACCGGGCTTCTGGCAGTACGGCGGTTCGACGCCGGCGAGCGAACCGGAGACCAAGGCGATGGTCGCACTCGGTGCCTCGGTGCAGCCCCAGATCATCCTCTGGTACCACCAAGACCTGTTCCGCATCGCGCCCGGGTCGGGCCGGTCGGGCGAGATCCGCACTCGCTACGCCGACATCGCCGGCCTGCCGATCGTCGACATCACCGGCGGCACCTACACCGGCACGGCCTCGCAGTGGTCGCGCACCGTGATCCCGGAGGCCGGTGTCGGTATCACCGTCGAGCTCGGGCCGACCCTGTCGGAGGACGAGATCGTCGCCCACGTCGACGCCGTGTACACGATCGCGACCGAGTACTTCTAGGACGGGTCGAGGCCGCACAGCGGCGGCGGGCCACCCCCAATCGGGAGGCATGGTGAAGTCTCACGCTGACAACCTGGGTTGTCTCACCTGGTGTCAGCGGTTCTCGCACTTTCTGTCAGCGCTTCTTCGCTGCTGTCAGTACACCTCTGCCGCCGGCGAAGTTCCCGACGGCGTCAGTGTGCGTTGCCGGTAGCGCCGAACCCAACATGTCGCCATGTGTGCCAATATGAGCACGATTGCTTCAATCGAGCGATTGTGCTGCTATTGACACAATCGACTGGAAGTACGAGCGGTTCGGTGGGCCGACGTTCGCTCAAATCGCCGAACTGTGCGACCGGTACGGCGACCCGGCAACGGCATATCCGGACCTGCTCGCCATGGCCGTGTTCACCTGGGTGATCGGTAACGGCGACGCGCACGGCAAGAACGTGTCGCTGCTGATCGACATCCCGACCGGCCATGTCGATCTGGCACCGTTGTACGACACGGTGCCGACGGCCTTGTGGCCGACGCTTCGTCCCACGGCTGCCATGTCGGTCAACGGCAAGCACGAAGACCTGAAGCGCGACGACTTCGTCTCCGAAGCCCGCCGGTGGGGATTCGCGCGGGCTGGTGCCGAGCGTCTCATCGACGACCTGGCCAGCCGACTCGCCGACGCAGCAGCGGACTGTTGCAACGAACGGGTCGCCTCGCTCGTCGCCGAACGGCTCCACACCCTCGAGCAGTGATCAGCGCGATCGGAGCCCGCTCCGCGCCGCACGGCGGCCCGACTCCAGTGCCCGGTGAACACACCACCGGTTCGCGCCGGCGGGAGGGTCGGGGCTCGGGCGGTCGGCAGTGAAACTGCTCGTCGTCGGCGCTACGAAAGTTCACGGGCATCGGCCGCCGACAGCGCAGTAAGTTGGACGGGGCACACAACGACCCAGGAGTTCGCTCATGGCCAGCCTCGCCGCGCGCATGCAACGCCCCGTCGTCCGACTGATCGGGCGCCGCCTCGCCGCCGCCACCACCGGCGAACGGATGCGGCGCGTGATCGGTCGCGCCAACGCGCTGCTGGCCCCGTGCCCGGGCGTGACCACCGCACCGGTCGAGATCGGCGGTCGTGGCGGGCTGCGGGTGGTACCCAAGGCCAAACCCACGCCCGAACGGGCGATGCTGATGTTCCACGGTGGCGGCTACGTGTTCGGATCGCCGCGCATGTACCGGCCGCTCGCCGGTCGCATCGCCAGAGCCGCCGACGCAGCGGTCCATCTCCCGAGCTACCGGCTCGCGCCCGAGCATCCGCACCCGGCCGCGGTCGACGACGGACTCGACGCCTACCGGGCGATGCTCGAACAGGTGCCGCCCGAACGGTTGGTGGTCGGTGGCGACTCGGCCGGCGGTGGGCTCTCGGTCGCCGTGCTCCAGGCCGCCGGCCGGGAGGGACTGCCGATGCCGGCCGGCCTCGTGTTGCTCAGCCCGTGGCTCGACCTCACCGGCGACGGGGCGAGCCACACCACGAACGCCGACTCCGAGATCCTGATCCTGCCCGAGTCGGTCGAGCGGGCGAGCCGCTTCTACCGGGGCGAGATCGCGGCCGACGATCCGGCCGTGTCACCGCTGTTCGGCGAGCTGGCCGGTCTGCCGCCCACCCTGGTGCAGGTGTCGTGCAACGAACTGCTCTACAGCGACAGCGAGTCGTTCGCCGAGCGAGCCGCAGCCGTCGGGGTCGACGTCGAGCTGCGGACCGTGCCCGACCTCTGGCACGTCTGGCACCTGATGGCACCGATCGTGCCGGAGGCCCGCGCCTCGATCGCCGAGATCGGCGAGTTCATCCGGGGCCACACCGCCCGCTGACCGCACCCGCGGATGCTGCCGCCCACGGCGGTCAGCGCCGGGGACGGTCGAACCAGTCGCCCGACGGGATCGGCGTCAGCTCGAGCCCGTCGCCGTACGCGTAGGCCCACGCATCGACCCCGGCGCCGGTGGTGACCCGCACGCGGTGGTACAACCCGGCGACCGTCTCCTCGACCTCGTCGAGCACAGCGAGCGCCTCGTCGAGCAGGTCGGCATGCAACCGGTAGGTGCGTCCGTGGATCGTCCCGTCGTCGCCGAAGATCGCCGCCGGGTAGTCGAGGCCGGTGTCGAACACCCGCCCGGGCGCGGTGTCGTCGACTCCTCGATCGGCGACGAACCGCTGCAGGATCGACCACCGAACGTCGCCCGGACGAAGGGTGCCGTAGACGAACAGGAACTCGGTCATGGCGACCGGCTATTCGGCGGCGACGGCGACGCCGTCGAGTTCCTTCTGCACCGACGGGGCGGCCAGACCGATCACGGTGCCCTGCGTGGGCACCGGGTCGTTGCGACAGATGAACGCGAGCTGGCCCTCGAACACCCGGGCGAGGGGGATGAACAAACCGCCCTCGGTCATGGCGGTGATCGACGGCGCAGCCGTGGCCGACCGGACCCGCCAGCCCTGCCGCGCACGTTCGTCGACCGTCGCGTAGTCGAGCCCGTCGATGCCGACGATGCGTCCGAGCAACTCTTCGGGCAGACCGCTGCGCTGCTCGGCGTTGGGGGCGAGCTGGAACGTCTCCCGTCGCCCGAACTGACGCGAGAACCGGCTCGTGGCGAGCGCGTTGACCTCGTCGTTCGGTGTCATCGCCAGGATGCGGCCGATGCCCCGCAGGTCGAGCTCGTGCGTGGCTTCCTCCGTGAGCACGCTCAAGCGGCGTGCCGGCAGGCCGAGCGCCACCGACCGGGTGACGTTGTACGGGTCGGTGTCGACGAGCATCGTGGTGACCTCCAGGTCGCGAAGCGCCGACGCGAGCCCCCGGGAGACCGAATGCGCGCCGACGATCAGCACGCCGTTGGCCCGAGCCTCGGCCAGGCCGAGCCGGCGTGCGATCGGGCCGGCCAGGAACCCGTACACGACGATCGTGCCGATGATGACGAGGAACACGATCGGCACGATCAGCTCGGCGCCGCGCACGCCCTCCTCTTCGAGCCGCAGCGCGAAGATCGCCGACACCGCGGCAGCGACGATGCCGCGCGGCGCCATCACCATCAGGAACAGGCGTTCGCGCCACGACAGCGCGCTGCGCACCGTGGACACGATCACCGAGAGCGGACGGGCGACGAAGACGAGCAACGCGAGGAACGCGAGCGACGGCAGGGCGACGTCGCGCAGCTGGTCGGTTTCGATGCGCGCGGCGAGGAGGATGAACAGCGCGGAGATCAACAGCGTACGGAGGCTCTCGTTGAACTCGAGCAGCTGGCGGACCGCGGCCGTGTCGCGCCGGGCCAGCCAGATGCCCATCACGGTGACCGTGAGCAGGCCGGCTTCTTCCTGCACCTCGTTGCTGACCACGAACGCCACGATCACGAACGCGAGGGCGATCGGGTTGCCGAGATGATCGGGGATCAGGAACCGGCGCAGCGCATGGTCGAGGATGTACGCCGCCAGGAAGCCGATTCCGATGCCTGCCAACAGCGTCAGACCGATCACGCCGAGAATCGTGCTGAGGGCCTCGCCGGTGTCTTCGGTGAGTGCGGCTTCGAACGCCACCAGCGACGCCGTGGCACCGATCGGGTCGATCAGGATGCCCTCGGCGCGAAGCATGGGGCCGGTGCGCCCGTTCGGTCGGACGAAGCGCAGCAGCGGGCCGACCACGGTGGGGCCCGTCACGACCAGCACGGCGGCGAGCACGGCGGCCGCGCCCCGACTGACGTCGAACAACTGCTCGGCGCCCCAGATCGCCACGAAGAAGGTGATGATCGCGCCGATCGTGATCAGGCGCCGTACGACCGTGCCGGTCGCTCTGAGTTCTCTCGGTGGCAGGTCGAGCCCGCCTTCGAACAGGATCAGCGCCACCGAGATCGACACGATCGGGAACAGCGTGCCACCGAGGAACGCATCGGGATCGACCACTCCGGTCACGGGGCCGAGGACGAGCCCGGCGACGAGCAGCAGGATGATCGACGGGATCTGCGACCGCCACGACAGCCACTGCGCGGCCATGCCGACACCGACGATCACGGCGAGGGTCGGGCCGATGGCGGATTCGGAGGCGGCGAGGATCATGAGGATGACGACGGCGAGTTCAGCCGTATGCCGAACTCGCCGTAAGGCACCGTTCTAGTCGATTCGGCCATCGTGTCGGTACTGCAGCGTCGATCAGACGGGCACGTGCGGCTCGGGGAGGTGGCCGTCCATCGAGCGGTCGTCCAGGACACGGCCGGGGATCAGCACGGCGGTACCGATGGCGGCCGCCAGCAACGAGGCGATCAGGACACCGAGACGGGCATCGGTGCCGACGACCTCCTCGCCGAACGCGAGTTCGGTGACGAACAGCGACACGGTGAACCCGATACCACCGAGCGCACCGGCGCCCATCACGTACCGGGGCGTGACCCCCGCCGGCAGGGTGCCGACCTTGAGGGCGACGGCGCCGAGCGTGAACGTGGTGATGCCGATCGCCTTGCCGACGACCAACCCGAGGATGACGCCCCACGTGACCGGGTTGGAGAACGCGTCGCCGACCTCGGAGGCCGGGATCCGGATGCCGGCGTTGGCGAGCGCGAAGATCGGCACGACGAGAAACGCCGAATACGGGTGCAACTTGTGTTCGAGCCACTCGACGATCGACACGGTGTCGCGAGCCTGCGACGACACCCGCAGCGCATTGGTGACGGTGGGCTGTTGGGCCAGCTCGTCGGCGTCGACCAGCGCCGTGCTCCGGAACGGGTGGACGGGCGCCATCATGCCGAACACGACACCGGCGAGGGTCGGGTGGATGTGGGCCTGGTGCAGGCCGAGCCAGCAGATCGCCCCGAGTACCATGTACGGACCGATCGACTTGAGCGTCGACCGCGACACCGCAGCCACGGCGACCGCGCCGATCGCGATCGCGAGCCACTCGAACGACACACCCTCGGAGTAGAACACTGCGATCACCATGATCGCCCCGATGTCGTCGACGATCGCCAGAGCCAGCAGGAACAACTTCAACCACGACGGGGCGCGTGTCCCCATCAGGGCGACCACGCCCATCACGATCGCGATGTCGGTGGCCATCGGGATGCCCCACCCGTCCTGGCCCTCGCCGCCGGCGTTGAGCACGGTGAAGATCACGGCCGGGACGATCATGCCGCCGATCGCGGCGATGATCGGGAGCGCGGCCTGGCGTGGGTCGCGGAGCTCCCCCTGGGTGAGCTCGCGCTTGATCTCCAGCCCGACGACGAAGAAGAACAGCACCATCGCTGCGTCGTTGATCCACTCCTTGATGTTGAGTTCGATCTCGAAGTCGCCGATGCCGACGAACGCATCGGTCGACAGCAGGTCGAAGTAGCTGTCGGACCACGGGGAGTTCGCCCAGATCATGGCGGCCGACGCGGCGAGGACCAGCAGGATCCCGGCGCTGGCTTCCTTGTGGAGGAAGTCGGACAGGGGGCGGATCAGTTTGTTGTTGACCGTCTGCACGATCGGTGGGGAAGTGTCGTTCAGCGCCACGGTCGTGCAGTATCGCACCGTCGGGGTACGGAACAACAGTCTCGGGAGCGTCATCGGTCCCGGCGGCCCGGTCACCGGCGACTGGTACCGTCGGGCTCGTGCCCTCTCGTGTCGAACGCATCACCTTTCCCGGATCCCACGGCGCCCGATTGGCCGCACGACTCGACCTCCCGGCAGGCCCGCCGGTGGCGTTCGCGCTCTTCGCCCACTGCTTCACGTGCAGCAAGGACGTCAAGGCCGCATCGCGGATCGCGACCACATTGACCGACCTCGGCTACGGCCTCCTCCGCTTCGACTTCACCGGGCTCGGCGCCAGCGAGGGAGAGTTCGCCAACACCAACTTCTCCTCCAACGTCGACGACCTCGTCGCGGCTGCCGCCTGGCTGCGCGAGCACCATGCCGGGCCCCAACTGCTGGTGGGCCATTCGCTCGGTGGCGCGGCGGTGATCGTCGCCGCCGCCCGGATCCCCGAGGTCGCGGCCGTCGCCACGATCGCAGCGCCCTCCGACGCCGGCCACGTCGCCCAACTGTTCGGCGGCGCACTCGACGAGATCGCCACCGACGGCGAGGCGTGCGTCGACCTCGCGGGGCGGAAGTTCACGATCCGACAGCAGTTCCTCGACGACCTCCGCGACGACATCGTCACCTCGTCGGCCGCCTCGTTCAACGGCGCGCTGCTCGTGATGCACTCACCGGTCGACAACGTCGTCGGCGTCGAACACGCCGCTGCGATCTTCGGGGCTGCTCGCCACCCCAAGAGTTTCGTGTCGCTCGACGGTGCCGACCATCTGCTCGGTGATCCGGCCGATGCCGCCGACGCGGCGTCGATGATCGGCACCTGGGCACGCCGCTACCTCGCCGATCAGAGCCGCGCCGCCGAGGCGCCGGAACCGTCGGCCCAGGTGGTCGTCGCCGAAACCACGCAGGGCGCGTTCCTCAATCACGTGGTCGCCGGCGGACACCGGTTCCTGGCCGACGAGCCCGTGTCGATCGGGGGCTACGACGCCGGGCCGAGCCCGTACGACCTGCTCGGCGCCGCCCTCGGTGCGTGTACGTCGATGACGTTGCGGATGTACGCCGACCGGAAGCGGTTGCCGCTCGACCGGGTCACGGTCGAGGTCTCCCACGAGCGCGTGCACGAGTCCGACGCCGCGGCGGCCGACGGGTCGACACCGGCCCGGCTCGACCGGTTCACCCGCGTGCTGCACCTCGAGGGCGGGCTCGACGACGACCAGCGGGCGAGTCTCGTACGGATCGCCGACCGGTGCCCCGTGCACCGCACGCTCGAACAGTCGTCCTCGATCGTCACCCGACTCGCCGGCGACGACTGACCGCGACGACCGACCGTCAGGCGGCGGCCGGTGCCGGAGCGTCGGCGCTCCCGACACGTCGGAGGGCAGCGTTGAGTTCTGCGCCGAACAGGTTGATCGTGGCGTGCAGGCCCAGCCACGTCAGCAGTGCCAGGACCGAGCCGAGTTCGCCATAGGTCTCGTTCTTCCCGATCGCGGTGGTGATCTGGGTGCCGAACATCTGGATCACCGTG
>CAXAWD010000151.1:0-7888 GCA_963972325.1 uncultured Acidimicrobiaceae bacterium | reverse complement strand
GTCCCGAACAGAATCCTGGAGTTACCCGCAGGTAGCGCGAGGACGAACGTCAGAAGCGTCTAGCCTCGCACCGATGCTCGCATTCACCTTCCCCGGACAGGGGTCGCAGCGACCGGGAATGGGTCGGCCCTGGGTCGACCACGAGAGTTGGGAGTTGGTCGACGAGGCCAGCGAGGTCGCCGGGCGCGACGTCGGAGCGCTCTTGCTCGACGCCGACGCCGACGAACTGAAAGACACCCGGAACGCTCAACTCACCACGTTCGTGTCGAGCCTCATGGTGCTCGACGCCGTGGAGCGTCTCGGGATCGAGGCGAGCTTCTGTGCCGGTCACAGCCTCGGCGAGTACACGGCCCTCGCCGCAACCGGTGCCCTTGGTTTCGACGAGGGCGTGTGCCTCGTCGCCGAGCGCGCTGCGGCGATGCACGACGCCGGTTCCGAACAGGTCGGCACGATGGCCGCCGTGCTCGGTCTCGACGACGATCAGGTCGAGGTGGCGTGCAACCTCGCCGACGCCGATGTGTGGGTCGCCAACTTCAACGCCCCCGGTCAGGTGGTGATCGCCGGCTCCCCCGACGGCGTCGACAAGGCCGGTGGCCACGCCAAGGATCTCGGCGCGAAGCGGGTCATGTCGCTCCAGGTGTCGGGCGCGTTCCACACCGCCTACATGGCACCGGCGCGCGAACGCCTGCGCGGCGCGATCGCGGCGGCCGCGATCCGCGACGCCGAGATCCCGGTCGTCTCCAACGTCGACGCCAAGCCCCACGATCGCGGTGGCGAATGGGTCTCGTTGCTGTCGGCGCAGCTCTCGAGCCCGGTTCGTTGGAAGCACAGCCTCCAGACGCTCGCCGGGCTCGGGGTCACCGACTTCGCCGAGCTCGGCCCGGGCGGCGTGCTGACCGGCATGGCCAAACGCAGCGTCGACGGTGCCCGCACGATCTCGGTGGCCACCCCTGACGACCTCGACAAGCTGCTCGCCTGGATCGCGGTCGAGGTCGCGCCGACGTTGGAGATCGAGGGAGAGCACCTGTTCGTCGCCGAGCGGGTCGTCGTCTCCCCTGCCGCCGGCATCTTCACGCCGGCCGACCTCGAAGACGGCGCCGCGATCTCGGTCGGCACCGTGCTCGGCCACGTCGGCGAGCACGAGGTCCGCTCACCGTTCGAGGGGGCACTACAGAATTACATCGCGGTCGACACCGAGCGTGTCACCTCGCGCCAACCGATCGCGTGGCTGCGAACCAGCTGAGGAGGGCAGAATGCCGGCAAGACGCGAAGGCTCCAAGGGGGCCGTCATCTCCGGGTGGGGCACCGCGCTCCCCGAGAAGGTGCTCACCAACGACGAGTTGGCGGCCACCATGGACACCAGCGACGAGTGGATCCGCACCCGCACGGGCATCGAGGAGCGCCACATCGGCGGCACCACGATCGGGCTGAGCGTCGAGTCGGCGCGGCAGGCCCTCGAGATGAGCGGCCTGGACCCGAGCCGGATCGATGCGCTCGTCCTGGCGACCACGACCCCCGACAAGCAGTGGGGCACCGCAGCTGCGGTCCAAGACGAGCTCGGGCTCCGGTGCGGCGCGTTCGACATCAACGCGGCGTGCTCCGGCTTCGTGTACGGCCTCGTCAATGCCCACGGTCTGATCGCGATGGGTGCCGAGCGGGTGCTGGTCGTCGGCACCGACAGCCTGTCGCGGATCACCGACTGGAACGACCGCTCCACCGCGCCGCTGTTCGCCGACGGCTCCGGCTCCGTCGTGCTCGAGAGCGTCGACGGCGGCGGGCAGCTGCTCGGATGGGACCTCGATGCCGACGGCTCCGCCCTCCCGATCCTGCATGCCGAGGTCGGCGGGTTCATCCAGATGGAGGGCAAGGAGGTCTTCCGACGGGCCGTGCGCATCATGGTCGACTCCGCCGAGAAGTCGATGGCGCACGCGGGTGTCTCCGGCGACGACATCAAGCTGATCGTCCCGCACCAGGCCAACATCCGGATCATCCAGGCGGCCTGCGACCGGCTCGGCGTGCCGATCGAGCGGGCCTCGGTCGTGATCCAACGCACCGGCAACACCTCGTCGGCGTCGATCCCGTTGGCGCTCGCCGACGCACTCGACAACGGACGCGTCGAGCAGGGCGACCTGATCCTCCTGGTCGGGTTCGGCGGCGGCATGACCGCCGCGAGCTGCGTCCTGCGGTGGGGCGGTGATGCCGAATGAGCGATCCACGCATCGTCCTGATCACCGGCGGCTCACGAGGCATCGGCCTCGCCTGCGCCGAACGATTCCGCGCACTCGGCGATCATGTCGCCGTCACGTACAACTCCTCGCCGCCGCCCGACGGCTTCTTCGGCGTCAAGTGCGACGTCACCGACACCGAGCAGGTCGACGCTGCGTTCGCCGCGGTCGAAGCCGAGTTCGGCGGCCCGGTCGAAGTCCTCGTGTCCAATGCCGGCGTGACCCGCGACGGCCTGCTGCTCCGCATGAGCGAGGACGACTTCGCCAGCGTGATCGACGCCAACCTGACGGCGTCCTATCGCGTCGCCAAGCGTGCGGCGCGCGGCATGCTCAAGGCCCGCAAGGGCCGCATCGTGCTCATGTCGTCGGTGGTCGGGCTCCTCGGCGCCGCCGGCCAGGCCAACTACGCGGCGTCCAAGGCCGGACTCGTCGGCCTCGCCCGCTCGCTGGCCCGGGAACTCGGCTCCCGCGGCATCACGGTCAACGTGATCGCTCCCGGCCCCGTCCAGACCGACATGACCGCAGCGCTCGGCGACGAGCGCATGCAGGCCATCGTCGCCGCGGTCCCGCTCGAACGGGCGGCCCAGCCCGACGAGATCGCGGCGGCCGTCACGTTCCTCGCCTCCCCCGACGCCGGCTACATCACCGGCGCCGTGCTCCCGGTCGATGGTGGCCTGGGCATGGGACACTGACGCCACCTCCCATCTACACTGAACACCCCACACAACAAGGAGACATCCGTTGGATCAACAACTGTTCGCCCGCTTTCAGAAGTGCGCCGTCGAGGTGCTGTCGGTCTCGGAAGACCAGGTCACGCCCGACGCCAAGTTCGGCGATGACCTCGACGCCGACAGCCTCGACCTGGTCGAGCTCGTGATGGCACTCGAAGAAGAGTTCGGCGTCGAGGTCCCCGAGGAAGAGCTCGAGGGCATCGAGACCGTGGGCCAGGCCTACGAGCTCGTCGCCAACAAGCTCTGATGACCGAACCCGCATCGCGGGCCGACACGAAGGAGGCAGCATGAACGGTCGAGGTCGCCGCGTCGCGGTCACCGGGTACGGCGTGGTCGCCCCGTGTGGTCTCGGCAAGAACGATTACTGGCAGGGCCTCCTCGGCCCCGGCTTGTCCGACGCGGGCCGCGCCACGGTGATCGAGGGATGGGATCCGTCCCCGTACTACGCATCGCCGAAGGAGGCCCGCCGGGCCGACCTCAGCGAGCAGTTCGCGATCGCAGCGGCGACCGAGGCGATCGATCACGCCGGCGAACTCGGGCTCGATCCCGAGCGCGTCGGCACGATCTTCGCCACCGGTGTCGGCGGCATCCACACGCTCGAAGAGCAGATCGGCGTCCGCATCGAGAAGGGCGAACGCCGTGTGTCGCCGTTCCTCGTCCCGATGATGATGGCCAACGCTCCCGGCGCCGCGGTGTCGATGCGGTTCGGGCTCCGTGGCCCCAACGAGACCATCGTGACCGCGTGTGCGGCCGGCACCCATGCGCTCGTGTACGCGGCCCGACTCATCGCCTGGGGTCTCGCCGACGCCATCGTCACCGGTGGCACCGAGCACGCCGGCACCCCCACAGCGCTCGCCGGTTTCGGCAACATGACCGCGCTGTCGAGCTCCGGTACCAGTCGGCCGTTCGACGTCGACCGCGACGGCTTCATCATGGGCGAGGGTGCGGCTTCCTTCGTGCTCGAGGACTGGGACCACGCCGTCGCCCGGGGTGCCACCATCCATGCCGAGGTCGTGGGCGGCGGCAGCAACGCCGACGCCCATCACATCACCGCACCCGCGCCGGGTGGCGTCGGCGCCATCGGCTGCATCCGCCTGGCGCTCGCCGACGCCGGGCTCGAGCCCGGTGACATCAGACAGATCAACGCCCACGGCACCAGCACGCCGCTCAACGACGCCGCCGAGGCCGCGGCGATCGCCGAGGTGTTCGGCGATCACACCGTGCCGGTGGTGTCGACCAAGGGTGTCACCGGTCACGCGCTCGGCGCCGCCGGAGCGCTCGAGGCTGCCGCCGTGCTGCTGTCGTTCGAACACCGGCAGATCCCGCCGACGGCGAACACCAAGGTGCTGAGCGACGACATGACGATCGACGTCGTCATGGGCGAGCCACGCGACTGGGAGCCGGGGCCGACGCTGTCGACCAACTTCGGTTTCGGCGGCCACAACGGCTCGGTCATCCTGGCGCCCGCCTGATCCGAGCGTCGGGCGTCGACGCGGCGCGTCAGGCGTCGACGACGACGAACATCAGGTCGCACTCGGTGGCGACCTCACCGTCGAGCAGCGCCCGTCCGCTGCCCTTGCCTGCCCGAGCCGACAGTCGGCCCATCGTGCACTCCAGCACCAGGTCGTCGCCCGGGCCCACCTGACGGCGGAACCGGGCGCGGTCGAGGCCGCCGAACAGCGGGAGCTTGCCGGCGAAACGATCGTCGTTGAGCACGGCGAGAGCGCCGACCTGTGCGATCGCCTCGCACATCAGCACACCCGGCAGCGTCGGTCGCCCGGGGAAGTGTCCGGCGAAGAACCACTCGTCACCCGTCAGGCTCCAGCGCGCTCGAGCGGAGACTCCCGGGTCGATGTCGAGGATCTCGTCGACGAACAGGAAGGGGGGCCGATGCGGCAAGAAATCCTCTGGTTGCACCTCACCGACTGTAGGCGATCCGATGCCCGCGGGACGACCACACTGCGTGCCGGTGGCAGCACCACCACCGACTGCGCTGCAACAGTGCAGGTGACAGCGTTATTCTCAAGCGTCTGTCGAATTCCTTGCAAGTTGGTCACAGAGAGTGTTAATCTCCCCACAGACCGTTTGTCCCAGGTCGGAAGGAGGCAATCATGCACTACGTCCGTCCGTGCTGACCGCACGCAACTCACGTTCGGGACGAGTGTCACGAGCGTTGCTCCACCGTGCTTCGGGCCTCCGAGCACGCACCGAGCCGACGCCCGCCATTCCTGCGGACCGCTGAGCCATCGACGTCGGAGGCGAGCACGACCAGTCGTGCGGCGGGTGCCTCCGACCGATGGCTCGACGGCCGACCGAACCCGATTCGATCGGCGTGTGCGGTGGGGACAACACCGACCACGACGACCGATCACGAGAACGAGGGCCTCCTACCGGGGCCCTCGTTCCGCGTCGCGGCTCAGGTCGCGTCGATCGCCGAGCGGACCTCGGCGACGTACTCACCGACCGCGTCGGGGCCGCGTTCGATCAACCGCCGCACCATCGAGGCCCCCTGGATCACGCCATCGGCGACTCGGGTCGCCTCGTACGCCTGTGCCGCGTTGGAGACCCCGACGCCGACCAGCACCGGTACGTCGGTGATCGCCTTCAGGCGACCCGCCAGCGCGGTGGCGGTGCCGGCGAGCGTGTCGCGCTCCCCCGTCACGCCGAGCAGGCCGACCGAGTAGAGAAATCCACGAGCTCGGGCCGCCACGAGCGGCAACCGCTCGTCGGGCGCCGTGGGCGCGGCGAGCATCACCGTCTCGATGCCTTCCTGGTCGGCGGCCCGACACCACGGCTCTGATTCCTCCAGCGGCAGGTCGGGCAGGATGCACCCCGAGACGCCGGCCTCGACGAGTCGGTGGGCGAACCGCCGGTGCCCGTCGTGGTGCACCAGGTTGTAGTAGGTCATCACCAACAGCGGGATGTCGACGTCGAGCGCCGGCACGGCGTCGAGCACGTTGGCCGGGGTCGCGCCGCCGTCGAGCGCCGCCTGCGACGCCTGCTGGATCACCGGACCGTCCATGACCGGGTCGGAGAACGGCACACCGATCTCCACGGCGTCGGCGCCGTTGGCCGCGGCCGCACGGATGGCGTCCTGCCAACCCGGGTAGCCGCCCGTGATATACGGGACGAGGAGCTTGCGGCCGACCGCACGCTTCTCGCGGAACTCGGTCTCGATGCGGCCCATCAGATCTGCCCTTCCAGGATGTCCATCATCTGAGCGACGTCCTTGTCGCCACGACCCGACAGGTTGACGAGTACGGTCTGGCCGCGCATCGTCTCGGCCTCGCGGGACAACCAGGCGATCGCGTGGGCGCTCTCGAGCGCCGGGATGATGCCCTCGGTCTCGGACAGCAGCCGGAACGCGGCGACCACTTCGTCGTCGGTCACGTTCGGGTACTCGGCCCGACCGATCGACGCCAGGTACGAGTGCTCAGGACCGACGCCGGGATAGTCGAGCCCGGCCGAGATCGACAACGCCTCCTCGACCTGACCGACCTCGTCCTGCATCAGGTTGCTCCGCATGCCGTGCACCACCCCGGGCGACCCACGCCCGATCGCGGCGCCGCCTGCCGGTTCGACACCGACGAGGCGGGTGTCGCGTTCGTCGACGAACCCGGCGAAGATGCCCATCGCGTTCGAGCCACCCCCGACGCAGGCCACGACGACATCGGGCATGCCGCCGAGCAGATCCTGGCACTGCTCGTGGGCTTCGATGCCGATGATGCTCTGGAACTGCCGCACCATGTGTGGGTACGGGTGCGGGCCGACGACCGAACCGAGACAGAAGTGGGTGTCGGCCACGGTGGCGACCCAGTGCCGCATCGCCTCGTTGACGGCGTCTTTGAGGGTGCGGCTGCCGCTCTCGACCGATTCGACCTCGGCCCCGAGCAGTTTCATGCGGAACACGTTGAGCGCCTGGCGCTCGACGTCGACAGCGCCCATGTACACCTTGCACTCGAGCCCCATCAACGCGGCAGCGGTCGCGCTCGCCACGCCGTGTTGGCCGGCGCCGGTGTCGGCGACGATGCGCTGTTTGCCCATCCGCTTCGCGAGCAACGTCTGACCGATCACGTTGTTGATCTTGTGTGACCCGGTGTGGTTGAGGTCTTCGCGTTTGAGGATCACCCGGACGCCCAATCGCTCGCCGAGATGGTGACACTCGGTGAGGATCGACGGTCGGCCGGTGTAGTGGCGGTGGATGTCGGCGAGCTCACTGCGGAAGCCGGGGTCGTTCCACGCCTCGTCGAAGGCACGTTCGAGTTCCTGGCATGCCGGCACGAGCGTCTCGGGGACGTAGCGACCACCGAAGTCGCCGAAGCGTCCGGTGGCGTCGGGTGGAGCGGTGAGTGAGGGGGTGTCGGACATGGATTCCTTCGTTGTCTATTCGTCGGCCCAGTCGTAGGGCAGTTCGTCGGGGCCCAGGTACGGCTCGGGTGCCGCCGCGCGGGCGTTGGCGATGAAGCGCCTCACCTTGGTCGGATCCTTTCGGCCGGGCGATGCCTCGACGCCGGACGACACGTCGACACCCCATGGTTCGACGATCTCGATCGCGTCGGCCACGTTGTCGGGGTCGAGCCCGCCGGCGAGGATCAGCCGCAACCCGTCGGGCACGTCGGACGCCAACCGCCAGTCGAACAGCTTGCCCGACCCGGGGGTCGGCGCATCGAGGAGCACGAGGTCGGTGCCGTACTGGTCTGCCTCGGGCAGCAGCGGGGAATCGGCGCCGAACGCCTTGATGACCCAGCGCACGCTCGCACCGATCTCGGCGGCCTGCTCGCGAGTCTCGCGCCCGTGCAGCTGCACCGCTTTCACATTGGCCTTGTTGGCGATGTCGATGACGCGCGCCGGATGCTCGTCGCGGAACACACCGACGGTGAGCACCTCGGGAGGCAATCGCCGCGTGATGTCGTAGACGGTCTGCACCGCGAC
>CAXAWD010000150.1:0-7906 GCA_963972325.1 uncultured Acidimicrobiaceae bacterium | reverse complement strand
ATCGCGATCGCTCCCGTCGAGACCGATACATCACCCGCCCCGGCACCCGCACCGGCACCGGCACCGGCACCGGCACCGTCGTCGAGCGCAACCCACGATCCGTCGCAGTCCCCGAACTCGAACAGGCCACGACGGCCGATGTCGACCGGTCGACCACCGGTCGACCAACTCCCGGCGAAGTCGTCCACGGATGCGGCCGATCGATCGATGAGCGACACCGCTCGGACGGTGCCGGCACCGGTCGCGATCCGCATCACCGAACCGTCCAGGTCGACCTCACCACCATCGGGAAGGTGGGTTCGAGGCCAGCCGTCGACGCAAACGATGTCGGTCTGCGTGAGCCATTCGATCGTGAGCTCGTCCGATCGTTCGTCGTAGCTCCATCGCCCGCTCGCCACGTTGCAGCCGATCGGAGCACGGATTTCTCCCGTGCCGTCGAGCACGAACGTCGACATGGTGCCGGCGTCGTTCGTCGCCGGTTCGCCGTCGATGTGGGTGATCGTCCACTCCCGAGCGCCGACGCTCGCCAGCATGTCGGCCGGCCGACGGATCCACCAGATCGAGACGCCGACCGCCACGAGCAGCAACAGCACGCCGAACGTCCGGATCGAGTTGCCGAGCGGTGCTCGCACCGGCCGACCGAGCGCATCTCGTTGGCCGCGCTCCGGTTGGAGCAGCGGGTCGGCAATCGGGCGTTCTGACGGCGGCCCCATTGGGTTCAGCTTGTCAGCTGTCCGACGGCCACACACTTCGGGACCGGCGATTTCTGCTGTGACGTCCGACTCGCTCGGACGGGTGACGCCCGGCCGCCGAACCGCATCCGACCGGGCGACCCGACGCGTGCGACACTGGACCATGGACACTCTCGCAGAGCGCCTCGCGGCATCGGTCGCCGAACTCGTCCGGATCCCGAGCGTCAACCCGCTGCACACGGGGCCGATCTCCGACGAGCACGGGGCAGGTGGCGAGGCGGCGATCGCCCGCCATCTGGCCGACCGATTCCACGCGCTCGGGGCGAGCGAGGTCGTACTCGACGACATCGTCGACGGCCGTCCCAACGTCTACGGGTTCTTTCCCGGCCGCACCGAGCGACTGGTCGTACTCGACGTCCACACCGACACCGTGACCGTCGAGCACATGACCGACCCGCCGTTCGACGGCCGCGTCGACGACGGTCGTGTCTGGGGCCGCGGTGCGCTCGACACCAAGGCGTCGCTCGGAGTGATCACGACACTGCTCGACACGTGGCAGCGCGAGGGAGCGCGACCCGAACCGACGCTGCTCGTGGTCGGGACGATCGCCGAGGAGGCCGGCGGATTCCTCGGCGCCGCCCGGTTTCGTCAGTGGGCCGACGACCGAGGGCTCGACATCGATCAGATGATCGTCGCCGAGCCGACGCAGCTGGCGCCGCTGCACGGTCACAAGGGTGCAGCCGCACTCCGGGTCACCGCCGTCGGCGAATCGGCCCACAGCGCGCTCCCGCACCTCGGACGCAATGCGATCGAAGCGATGGCTCCGGTCATCACGGCGGTCCAGCGTGAGCACGAGCGTCTCCAAGCCCTCGAACCGACGACCGAGTTGGGCAACGGCACGGTCTCGGTCACGATGATCGAGGGTGGCACCGGATCCAACGTGATCCCCGACGCGTGCACGATCATGATCGGGCGGCGGGTCGTACCGGGCGAGGACGGCCATCAGGTGTTCACCGACCTCGCCGACCTCGCGACGGAAGCGTGCCCGCTGCCGGTGCAGATCGAACCGGCGAGCCCGCCCGGCCCCGACGGCCGGTTGGGAACCGACGCGTTCTACCAACCGCCCGACGCGCGACTCGTCAGCGACCTCGCGACATGGGCCGGCACCGCGCCCACCGTGGCACCGTTCGGAACGAACGCACTGCGCTACTCGGGCTTCGCTCGCGAGATCGCCGTCTTCGGGCCCGGAGCGATCGATGCCGCACACCAGGCCACCGAGTCGGTGGCGATCGACGACCTGGTCGCCACCGCCGAGGTGTTCACCCGGTGGCTCGACCCGGCCTGAGCCACCGAGTCGTCCGCGACCGGACGAGCCGCCTCGCTGCGAGTGCGGGGCCCGGCCGGGCCCCGCCGAACCATCGCGATCACGCCCGATATCGCGACATCGACCCGACGACCCTATGGTCGTGCCCCATGTCGGAGTTCACAGGTCAGGTCGTCGTGGTCACGGGTTCGTCGAGCGGGATCGGCGAAGCCGTCGCTCGCCGCTTCGCTGCGCTGGGCGCTTCGGTGGTGGTCAACTCGGCGTCGTCGGTGGAGGCCGGCGAACGAATCGCGTCGGAACTCGGCGGCGACTCGATGTACGTGCAGGCCGACATCAGCGACCGTGAACAGTCGCGAGCGCTCGTCGACCGCGTCGTCGAGCACTACGGCCACCTCGACGTGCTCGTCAACAACGCCGGCTGGACCACCCTCGTCCCCCACCACGACCTCGACGCGCTCACCGACGAGATCTTCGAGAAGACGTTCGACGTCAATGTGTACGGCACCTGGTGGTTGACCAAGGCGGCGATCCCGCACCTCCGCGAAGCGGAGGACGGCAACGTCGTGACGATCACGTCGATCGCCGGGGTCCGACCCGTCGGTTCGTCGATGGCCTATTCGATGTCGAAGGCGGCACTCAACCAGATGACCCGCCTGCTCGCGAAGTCGTACGGTCCGCTGCGCTTCAACGCGGTCGCGCCCGGACTCGTCGCCACGCCGTGGACCAGCGACTGGGACGACCAGCACCGGGCGATGGCCGCGCGCAATCCGATCCCGCGTTCGGCAACACCCGACGACTGCGCCGAAGCGGTGCTGGCGCTGGTGCGCAATCGCTACGCGAGCGGCGAGATCTTCGTCGTCGACGGCGGCGCGACCCAGCTCATGTGACCCCGAAGCGCGAGCGGTCTCCGAGCGCCACCTCCCCACGCGGGCGATCTCACGCCGCCGGGTCGGCGAGAACGTCTAGTGTCTGCTCCACACGCACAAGGGGGCTCACGTGGCGAAGCAGTCGCATCACGAACATCTCAGAGAGGTTCCGCTGTTCGCGAGCCTCGACGCCGACGAACTGGACGCGGTCGGGCTCACGGCCACCGAGTTGGACTTCCCGGCCGGGCACGTTCTCATGCGCGAGGGTCAGCGCGCCCACGAGATGTATGTCGTGATGGACGGCACGGTCGAGGTCACCAAGGACGGTCAACACATCGCCGACGTCGGTGCCGGCGGTTTCGTCGGCGAGATGGCACTCCTCGCGCATTCGGGCCGCCATTCGACGGTCACCGCGAAGACGCCCGTGGTCCTGTTGCACATCGACGGTCGCGAGTTCACCACGCTCCTCACCCGCGTGCCGACGATCGCCGCGAAGATGCTGCCGATCGTGGCCGCTCGCGTGGTCGAGGACTCCGACCACCACACGCACTGAACCAACGCCGACGGCGCCGGGCCGGTCGACCCGGGGCCAGCCGGGAGCGAGCGGCCCTTCGACCGATCAGGCGGCCTCGGCGGTCTCTCGCGTTCCGTCGGCGTGGCGGGCGAACCGCTCGCCCGAGACGCCGTGCACCGGATCGTCCCGATCCCACGGCCAGCCGCCGAACTGCGTGCGCTGGTAGTCCTCGAACGCCTGCTGGATCTCGGCCCGGGTGTTCATCACGAACGGCCCGTACTGCGCGACCGGCTCACCGAGCGGCCGCCCCTGGAGCATCAGGATCTCGACGCGACCATCGGCGCGCAATTCGACCTCGGCGGTCGGATCGATGACGACGCCGGTCGAGCCGTCGACCGCCTCACCCGCGATCGTGATCTGCTCGCCCTCGAACACGTAGAGGGTCCGCACCGTCTCGTCCGAGGCGGCGGTGGGAAGGGACCAGCTACTGCCGGGCTCCATGACGATGTGCCAGATCGACACGTCGGCGTCGACGCGAGATGCCCACGACGCCGGCGGTGGCGTGGGCGGTTCGGCCTCGCCGAGCGATCCGGCGATCACCGTGACCTCGACCGCGCGCCCGTCGTCGTCACGGACGACATGGCGCGGGATGTCGCGGTCCCAGAACATCGAGAAATGAGCGTCGACCATCTTGTCGGCGGCGGGCAGGTTGATCCAGATCTGGAACAGCTCGGTGGTGTTGGGCCCGTCACGGTCGAGCAGCGGGAACATCTCGCTGTGCATGATGCCGTTCCCGGCGGTCATCCACTGCACGTCGCCGCGGCCGTAGCGGGCGGCGGCACCGAGCGAGTCGGCGTGGTCGACGAGGCCCTGTCGCACGTAGGTGACGGTCTCGAACCCACGGTGCGGGTGGGCGGGAAAGCCGGGCACGACCTGCCCGTGGTACATCCGCCAGCCGTCCCGGGGCTCGAAGTCCTGACCGAGCGGTCGGTCGGCCAGCGAAGCAGCGGGCCCGAGTTCGGCGGTCGCCGCCGGGTAGCGATCGAGGTGGTGCACACAGAACAGGAACGGGTCGACGGTCTGCCACTGGAACCCGAGCGGCATCGTCTGGAGGATCGGAGAGGCCATGTGGTCAGTGTACGACGATTTCCCGATTTTCCTTGCGGCCGCAACTTTTACGTCGTGACGGCCCTCCGTTCCCCATCCCCGTCGTGGATCGGCAACGATGGCCCGATGGGCACACCACTCGAAGGTCTCGTCGTCGCCGACTTCACGAGGGTGCTGTCCGGTCCGCACTGCACCCGCATGCTCGCCGACCTGGGTGCGACCGTCATCAAGGTCGAGCCGCCGGCCGGGGACGTCACCCGCTTCACCGCGCCCCGCCGCCACAGCATGCCCTCGTACTACGCGCAGCAGAACACCGGCAAGCTCTCGGTCAGCATCGACCTGCGACGCCCCGAGGGCGGCGAACTCGCGATGCAGCTCTGTGAACGGGCCGACATCCTCGTCGAGAACTTCCGCCCCGACGTGATGGAACGCTTCGGGCTGGGCTACGACGCGGTCGCAGCCCGCAACCCGCGCATCATCTATGCGTCGATCACCGGCTACGGCGCCACCGGCCCCTGGAAGGACCGGCGGGCCTACGCACCGGTCGTCCAGGCGGAGACCGGTCTCACCAAGTCGCAGGGCGACCACGGCCGTGGCGGCGTCTACCGGACCGACCGCCACAGTCACGCCGACGTGTACACGTCGCTCGACGCAGCCGCCGGGGTGCTCGCCGCGCTCTACCAGCGCGAGCGCACCGGGCGCGGCCAATGGATCGACATCGCCATGGCCCAGGTGATGCTGTACGTCAACGAGCACGTCCACGACGAGCTCTGGGACGACGACATCGACCCGAACTGGGTGCGCAGCTTCGGCAACGAGTTCCAGCCCGTGGTCACCGTCGCGAACGGCGATGCCGTCGCGATCGCCGGCAACCCGGCGGCCAAGGGCAACTTCGAGTCGTTCATCCAGGTCATCGGTCGGCCGGAGCTGGCCGACGACCGACGCTTCACCACGGTGGCCGGCCGCCAGGAGCACATGGACGACCTCAGCCGCTATATCGCGGAGTACGCGGCCACCGTGCCCGATGCGGCCACGCTCGAGGCCCGGTTCTCCGAGCATCGACTCGCGGTCGGCGTGATCCGTTCGGTCGCCGACGTGTGCGACACCGACTGGGCGCGCGAACGCGACGCGGTCGTGTCGGTCGACGACCGGGGCGGCGGCCAGGTCCGGATTCCCAATGCTCCGTGGAAGTTCAGCGACGCGCCCGACGTCGGCGTCGCGGGCACGCCCCGGTACCGCGGCGAAGACAACGCCACCGTGCTCCGTGAGCACCTGGGCCTCACCGACGACACGATCACCGAACTCACCGAGGCCGGCATCCTCTCCCAACATCTGCCGCGATGACGTCATGGCGCTGAGCTTCCCGATCGCGCCGATGAAGGCCGGGCTCGGCCGGCTGCCCGCCGACGACGGCGGCTGGGCCTTCGAGATCAAGTACGACGGCTATCGCACGCTCGCGTTCGTCGACGACGGCGCCGTTCGGCTGCAGTCGACGAACCTCCACGACGTGACCGACCGCTATCCCGAACTCGCAGAACTCCCCACCGGGGTCCACGCGACCACCGCGATTCTCGATGCCGAGTTCGTGGTGATCGGCGATGACGGCCGGCCCAGCTTCGAGTTGGTACAACGCCATGATCGGCCGGGCGCCCTCTACGTCTTCGACGTGTTGCGCGTCGACGGTCACGACACGATCTCGCTGCCCTACGAAGACCGGCGGCGGCTTCTCGGGCAACTCGTCGAGCCCGGCGACAGCTGGCTGGTGCCGGCCCACCGGGTCGGCGAGGGTGAGGCGCTGCTGGCCGCCACCGACGAGCAGGGACTCGAAGGTGTGATGGCGAAGCGGCTCGGGTCGGTGTACGTGCCGGGCAAACGCTCGCCGAACTGGCGCAAGATCAAGAACCGGCGCCGGGTCGCTGTGGTGATCGGTGGCTTCACGACCGGCGACGGCAACCGCTCGTCGACGTTCGGATCGCTCCTGGTCGGACGATGGCAGGGCGACACGCTCGTGTTCGCCGGCGGGGTCGGTACCGGTTTCGACCAGCGCACGCTCGATGCGCTCCACGGCCGGCTCTCCGACCTCCGGACCGACGAGTGCCCCTTCGACCCGGCGCCGCCCGCTGCCTACCGCCGTCACGCCCGTTGGGTGGAGCCCCAGCTCACCGCGACGATCGAGATGGCGGAGTTCACCAACGACGGATTGGTGCGCCACGCCAGCTTCATCGAGCTCACCGACCCGGCGTGAGTCGGACGGCACCGTCCGCGATCGCCGCCGGCCGACGTGTCGCGCCGCTGTTGTGCGTCGACAAGTCGTGTCGCCCGCCGAGAATTCACGTGGGGGCGCTCCGCCCGAAGCGCCCCCACGTACGACCGACCGGTTCGAATGATCGAATCGGTCGGGCGATCTTGTTGGACAATCATGCCACTCGCGACGACACGCGAGCGTTATCTCCGGTGGACCGACCGAGCGGCGGCGCTTCAGACCGCCCGGTACTGGGCGTCGAGGGTGGCCGCCCCGGCGCCATCGACCTCGACCATCCCCTCGGTGACCAACCGTTCGAGGTGGGCCCAGACGCTGCGCCCGGCCGGCTTGTGGAGTTCGGCCCGGACGTCCGCGTAGAGGAGCGACACGATGTCGGGAACCGTCGACCGGCCCGCACGCACGGCGTCGAGAACGCCGCGCTCGCGTTCCAGACGGTGCTCGATCAGCGCCGCGACGTAGCTCTGGCCGTCGTCGCGAGGGGGGCCGTGGGTCGGCCAGAGCACGGCGTCGTCGCGGGCGGCCACCTTGCGCAGCGAGTCGAGGTAAGCGGTCATGTCGCCGTCGGGCGGTGACACCACGGTCGTGCTCCAGCCCATGATGTGATCGCCGGTGAACAGGGCGTGCTCGGCATCGAGCGAGAAGCACAGGTGGTTGGACGTGTGGCCGGGCGTGTGCACGGCGCTCATTCTCAGCCCGGACGCGTCGACGACGACGTCGCCGTCTCGAGCCACCACGTCGGGCTCGAAGTCGTAATCGGTCGTCTCTTCCGTCTCCGACTCGGTTTCGCCCCGACCGTCACCCGACGCGTCGACCGGTGCGTCGCGGGACGGGCCGTCGTCGATCTCGACCGGTTCGGTGCCCGGTTCGGGGCGTGGGTGCGGGCCGAACGCGACCGTCGGAGCGCCCGTCTCCTCCCGCAACCACGCTGCGAGCGGCGAATGGTCGGCGTGGCAGTGCGTGACGAGGATCGCCCGCACCCGTTCTCCGGCGATCGCAGCGGCCAGCGCGTCGCGATGCGAGTCGAGCTGCGGGCCCGGGTCGATGACCACGACGTCGCCGTGGCCAACGATGTAGGTGCCGGTACCGCGGTAGGTGTACTTCGACGGGTTCTCGGCGATCACCCGCCGGATCAGCGGGCTG
>CAXAWD010000149.1:0-7916 GCA_963972325.1 uncultured Acidimicrobiaceae bacterium | reverse complement strand
ATCGCCCGTGTCGCCCGAGCGCTCACGCGGTCGGGTCGGTTGATGCTGTCGGGCGGCGGCCCCGGTGCGATGGAGGCGACCCATCTGGGCGCGTGGATGGCCAACTTCGACGACGGCGAGCTCGATGCCGCGATCGACATACTCGGCGTGCGCCGCCCGGGCACCGTGCCGGGCCGCGAGTACGCCGACCCCGACTGGCTCGATCGCGCGTTCCTGGTGCGCGAGCGCTGGCCGCTCCCGGCCGCCCCCGACCGCTTCGAGTCGATCGGTATCCCGACGTGGATGTACGGGCACGAGCCGCCCAACGCGTTCGCCACGCAGATCGCCAAGTACTTCGCCAACAGTGTGCGCGAGGAGGGTCTGCTCGCGATCGCCACGTACGGCGTCGTGTTCGCACCCGGCAGCGCCGGCACGATCCAGGAGATCTTCCAGGACGCAGCGCAGAACCACTACGTCTCGTTCGGGCCGGCGTCACCGATGGTGTTGCTCGGCGAACGGTACTGGACCGACCGGCACCCAGTGTGGGCGGTGCTCGAGTCGTTGGCCGACGGGCGCGAGTACCGCGGCCTGATCACACTCACCGACGACGAGCAGCACGTCGTCGACGAGATGCTTCGGTACGAACGCAGCGCCTGAGCGACCCGTTCCCGACCGGAACGTTCACCCGCGGGCGTCGTCGGCGCGTTCGAGGCGTCCGTGCTCGTCGACCGGCAGGCCGGCCAGCAACACGACCGAGACCACCGCCGAGATCAGGCATGCCACGATCGCCCACCGGTACGAGTCGGTGCGGTCGATCAGCCACCCGGCAGCGGGTGGGCCGATCAGCCCGCCGAGCCCGGGCGCCGTGTACAGCAGGCCGAGGATCGAACCGAGACCCGCGATGCCCATCCGGTCGGAGATCAGGATCGGGCTGAGCGCGACGACCCCGCCGTACCCCACGCCGAGGACCAGCACGAACACGACGAGGAGCGCGTACGACGACCCGGCGACGAGCCAGACCAGGAAGCTCACGGCGTGGATCACGAAGCACGCCCGGTAGAGCCGGAACGACCCGAGTCGGCGGACCAGCGTGCCGAAGCCGATGCGCGACAGCACGCTCGAACCACCGAGCACACCGACGAGCACGGCCGCCTGCACCGAGCCGATGCCGCGCTCCTTTGCGTACTGCCCGACGAACACGAACGGGACGAACAACGCCAGCCCGAGCGCGCACGCCGACAGGTGGACCCGCCGGAACACCGGGCTCCGGAGTGCGTCACCGAACCGTGACGGCTGCGGCGACCCGTCGCCCGGCGGGCGGTCGACCAGCGGCACGCATGCGAGCAGCACGGCTGCGCCGCCGAACGCGAACACCACGTACGTGTCGCGCCAGCCGTAGCGGTCGATCATCGCGGCCGACAGCGGTGACAGCACCATCGTGCCGACCCCGATGCCGGCGACCGCCAGACCCACGGCGAGCGCCCGGTGGTGCAGGAACCATCCACCGACGGTGGCCACCATGGGCACGTAGCCGCACGCCGCTGCGATGCCCACCCCGGCGCCGTACGTGACGTAGCCGACGCCGAGCGAGTCGACCCGGCTGGTGAGCATCAGGCCGCCGAACATGGCGACTGCGCCGACGACGAGCACGACGCGTGGCCCGAATCGGTCGGTCATCCGCCCCGTGAGGATGCTCAGCCAGAAGAACGAGAACGTGGTGACGCCGAAGATGACCGCGGTGGCTCCGGCCGCGGCGTCGAACTCGTCGCTCATCGACTCGAAGAACGCGCCGAAGCTGTATGCGGTGCCGAGCGTGACGGCCGACGAGAAGAACGCGGCGACGACCGTGAGCCACGCCCGACGCGAGTCGACGGTCGCGGTCGGGCCCATCACCGAACCGTACCGACCGGGCCGCGCCCGCCGAGGGTCAGACGTCGGCGAGCGGCCGGCCGGTGATCGCCCGGTACGCCTGCTCGATGCGCTTCACACTGACGGGCCCCTCGACGCCGAGCGGCTGCGCGAACACACTCATCCGCAGCTCCTCGACCATCCAGGCGACGGCACGCAGGTCGTGCCCGCGCGATGCCGGGTCGTCGATCGCCGCGGCGACCGCCCGCTCGATCGGACGGACCTCGGCCATCCGCCGCTGATCACGGGCGACGTCGCCCGCCAGATGATCGAGTCGGTACTCGATGCCGCGGACGTACCGGTGCACGTCGGGCAGACGGTCGGTTCCCGAACGGCGGACGAATCCGGGAGCGACCAATCGGCCGACGTGTGCCTCCGCGTCGGCGACGGTCGGCGCCAGAGCGTCGGCGGTCAGCGACGACGTGCGCCGCGCGACCCGCTGAGCGGCGCCCACGATGTCGGCCGCGACCGCGAGTGCGTCGGCGGCGAGTTGGGGTGTCTCGTCGCGGACGGCGCGCTCGAGCCGACCGAACGCGCCGTCGTCCCACGGCAGTTCGTAGCGCGACATCACTGCGTCGACCGCGGCTTCGATCGCATCGCCGGCGAGTTCGGTCGGCGACATCGAGCCGGCGGCGATCGCGAGTGCAGAACGTTGATCGAGCGACCGCTCGATCTTGGTGGCGGTCGGTGCCGCCGCCATCAGGAGGAGCCGACGGACGCCACCGCGCATCGCGCGCTGCTGGAGCGCCTCGTTGTCGACCACTCGCAACGACACGCTGTCACCGCGGTCGAGCAGGGTCGGGTACGCGCGCACGACGTGACCGTCGCCGGCGCGCTGTTCGACGACGCGTTCGAGTGTGCCGATGTCCCAGCTGACGATGTCGCGCCGTTCGGCGATCGGTGCTGCCTCGGCCAGCGCCGTTCTGGCCGACCCGGCCTGCCGCTCGCGGATCGCCGTCAGGTCGTCACCGGCGTCGACGACCGCGCCGTCTGCGTCGACGACCACCACATGCATCCGCAGGTGGGTCGGCAACCGTTCGGCATCGAAGTCGTCACCGGTGACGTCGACGCCCTTGAGCTCGCGGAGCACCGCCGCGAGCGCATCGACCAGCCGGCCCTCCGGCGGACCGAGCCGCTCGAACGTGGCGGTCGTCGTGTCGTTCATCGGGATCAGTTCGCGACGCGCCTCCTTGGGCAGCGAGCGGATCAGCAGCCCGACGAGCTCTTCGCGGTAGCCCGGGATCAGCCAGTCGAACCCGGTGTCGTCGAACTGATTGAGCGCCGTCAGCGGCACGTTGACCGTCGCACCGTCGAGGGCCGTGCCCGGGTCGAACCGGTAGGTCAACGGGTACTCGACACCACCGGCCGTCCACGTGTCGGGGTAGTCACCGAGCCGGATACCGCTCCGGTTGCGGAGCACCGACGGGTCGAGTTCGAGCAAATCCGGGTCGTCGCGGCGGGCTGTCTCGAACCACCGGTCGAAATCGCGACCGGACGTGACGTCGGCACCGACCCGCTCGTCGTAGAACTCGAACACGATCTGGTCGTCGAGCAGGTCGATCCGCCGCACCCGGGCCTCCAACAACGAGACCCGTTCGACGAACCGGGCGTTGGCGGCCACGAAGTCGTGGCGGGTCTCCCAGTCGCCGGCGACCAAGGCATGGCGGATGAACATCTCGCGGGCGAGGCCGGGGTCGACCTTGCCGACACCGATCGTGCGTGCGTTGACGATCGGCAGCCCGAACAGCGTGACGGTCTCGTGGACGACGGCTCGCCCGGAGCGGGCATCCCACCACGGGTCGCCGTAGGAGCGCTTGACGAGATGTGGTGCCAGCGATTCGGCCCACTCGGGCTGGATCGTCGCGACGCGGCGCGCCCACAGCCGGTTGGTCTCGACCAGCTCGGCCGCCATCACCCACTTCGGTCCGCGCTTGGACAGCACCGACCCCGGAGCGATCACGAAGCGGGCGTCGCGGGCAGCCCGGTACTCGCGCCCGTCGCCGTCCTTCGTGCCGATCTGCGAGAGCAGACCCGACAACACCGCGCGGTGGACGAGGTCGGGATGCGATTCGTCGACGGTCGGTCGGATGTCGAGTTGGCCGGCAACCTGACGCAGCTGGCTGTAGAGATCACGCCACTCGCGGACACGCAGATAGTTGAGGTACTCGTCGCGACACAACCGCCGGAACCGGTTGCCCGACAGTTCACGCTGCTGCTCACGCAGGTAGTCCCAGAGCGCGACGACCGACATCAGGTCGGAGCCCTCGGCGTCGAATCGGCGGTGCAGTTCGGCCGCCCGTTCGGGCGACTCCTTCGGTCGTTCGCGGACGTCCTGGATCGACAGTGCCGACGCGATCACGAGCACTTCGCGGACGCAGCCGAGCCGACCGGCCTCGATTACCATGCGGCCGAGGCGCGGATCGATCGGGAGCCGAGCCAGCTGTCGCCCGATCGGGGTCAGGTCGCGTGGGGCACCGAGCTCACCGTCGCCGAGCGCGCCGAGTTCTTCGAGCAGGCGGTAGCCGTCGCGGATCGCCGGATGATCGGGCGGCTCGACGAACGGGAAGCGGGCGACGTCGCCGAGTCCGATCGCGGTCATCTGCAGGATGACCGACGCCAGGTTCGTGCGGAGGATCTCGGGGTCGGTGAACTCGGGCCGCTGCTCGAAGTCGTCCTGCGTGTACAGCCGGATGCAGATGCCGGGTGCGACGCGGCCGCAGCGGCCGGCGCGCTGGTTGGCCGACGCCTGCGACACCGGCTCGATCGGCAGTCGCTGCACCTTCAGCCGACGCGAGTACCGGGAGATGCGGGCGGTGCCGGCATCGACGACGTAGCGCACACCCGGCACGGTGATCGACGTCTCCGCCACGTTCGTGGACAGCACGATGCGACGCCCACGATGGGGTTGGAAGATGCGGTGCTGTTCGGCCGACGACAACCGCGCGTACAGCGGGAGCACTTCGGTGTCGCGCAGGTCGCTGCGGCGGAGCGCATCGGCGATGTCGTGGATCTCGCGCTCGCCGCTCAGGAACACCAGCACGTCGCCGGGCCCCTCGGTCTCGAGCTCGGCGACGGCGTCGACGACCGCCCGCACCTGGTCTCGCCGGTCGCCGGGGTCGTCCTCGTTGTCGGCGCCGAACGGGCGGTAGCGCACCTCGACCGGGTGGGTACGACCCTCGACCACGAACACCGGCGCCGGCACACCGTCGACACCGAAGTGCTCGGCGAACCGATCGGTGTCGATCGTGGCCGACGTCACGATCACCTTCAGGTCGGGCCGTTTCGGCAGCAGCTGTTTGAGGTAGCCGAGGATGAAATCGATGTTGAGGCTGCGTTCGTGGGCCTCGTCGATGATCAGCGTGTCGTAGCGGCGCAGGAGGCGATCGCGCTGGAGCTCGTTGAGCAGGATGCCGTCGGTCATCACCCGCAGGAGCGTGCCGTCGCCGACTCGATCGTTGAACCGAACCGTGTAGCCGACCGCCTCACCGATCGTGGTGCCGACCTCCTCGGCGATCCGCTCGGCGACGGTACGGGCGGCGACGCGGCGCGGCTGGGTGTGCCCGATCATGCCGTCGACACCGCGCCCGGCGAGCAGGCACAGCTTCGGGAGCTGGGTGCTCTTGCCCGAGCCGGTCTCACCGGCGACGACCACGACCTGGTGCTCTCGGATGGCGGCGACGAGTTCGTCACGGCGCTCGGCGATCGGCAGCGACTCCGGCACCGTGATCGGGCTCGCGAGCCGCTCGAGCATCGCCTGCCGCGCGTCGACTCGACGCTGTTCGCGTTCGGGAGTCTGGCGCCGGGATCGATTCGGGGATCGGGACATGACGCTCTCAGGTTCGCAGCTCCGGCCGCGCAATCCCACACGATTTGGCAGCAGCCGGGGAGCGGCGTCGGGAACGGCCCCGCCGACGGCACACTGGTGCGGTGAGGTCCGGAACACGTGCCGCGTTGCGCGAGGCGGCACCGGCCGAGTTCCACCGGCTGTCGGATGCCGAGCAGGAACGGTTCATGGTGCACGGCGAGCGGCTGGTCGACCGTGCGTCGTGGGAGGGCGCCCGCGACGTCGAGGTGACCGACGAGATGGGGCACGTCGTCGCGGCGCACGCGGCCGTGCTCACCGCCGGCTTCGGCACCGACACCCACCCGTACCTCAACGTGCGTTCGGTGATCCTGCACGGCCGGACGATCGTGACCCGGGGCGACCGACCCGGCCCGGTTCGCGGCGTGTACACGTCGGGTCCGCAGTACCTCGCCGGGCAGTCCGGCCACGGCCGGGGCCCGGTGTTGCTCGACTGGCGAACGGTGGCTCGTCAGATCGACGATCCCGACCGGGGCGTCAACGTGGTGTACCACGAGTTCGCGCACAAGCTCGACCAGCTCGACGGCGCAGCCGACGGCATGCCGCCGCTGCCGTCACGCGCGGACGAGTCGGCGTGGGTGCAGACGCTCGGTACGAACTATCGACGGTTGCGCCGGCGCGGCAGCGACGGTCTGATCCGGGGCTACGGGGCGACCAACCCGGCCGAGTACTTCGCGGTGACGAGTGAACTGTTCTTCACGAGGCCGGTGGAACTGCGCGAGCGCCATCCGCGGGTCTACCGACGGCTGGCCGACTTCTACGGCCAGGAGCCCGCCGACCGCCGCTGAACGGCCGGCTCACTCGCCGATGAAGTCGGGAGCCCGCTTCTCGACGAACGCCGCGATTCCCTCTTGGCCGTCGTGGCCGCGCATCGCCTGGGTGATGACGACACCTTCGTACTCACCGGCGGCGGGCAACGGGTTGTCGTAGCCGTGGTACACGACCCGCTTGGCATGGCCGAGCGCCCATGACGGACCGTCGGCGAGCTGTTGGGCGAGGTCGGCGGTGGCCGTGTCGACGTCGTCGTCGGCGACGACCCGGTTGACCAATCCCCACGACTCGGCCTCGGCCGCGTCGAGCACCCGGTTGGTCAGCGTGAGGTCGAGCATCCGGCGGAGACCGATGTGCCGGGCGACGAAGTACGACGAGGTGCCGTCGGGCGTGACGCCGGCGCGGGTGTACGCCATCGTGTACTT
The DNA here is from genome assembly GCA_963972325.1 of uncultured Acidimicrobiaceae bacterium. GTDB lineage: Bacteria > Actinomycetota > Acidimicrobiia > Acidimicrobiales > Ilumatobacteraceae > Ilumatobacter. The sequence continues at coordinate 971 of CAXAWD010000149.1, read as the reverse complement.
GGCCGACTCGCCGGACACGACGAGGTCGAACGCGCTCATCAGCGACAGCCCGGCGCCGCCGGCGGCACCGCGGACCCCGGCCACGAACGGCTTGGGGATCGAGTTCATCTTGTAGATCGCGCCGTGGTAGTCGACCAGCATGCCGGCCGCGAGGGACGCGACCTGATCGCCGGCTTCGTGGAAGCACTTGAGGTCACCGCCGGCGCAGAACACCTTGCCGTCCGCGGTGACCGAGACGGCGCGCACGTCGTCGTCGAACTCGATCGCCACCATCACGGATCTGAGGTCGGCCGCGAACGCCGGATTGACCGCGTTGGCTCCCTCGGGCCGGGTGAACCGCAGGTGCGCCACGTGGTCGCGCACTTCGTAGGACATCGTCGACAGCTCCATGGGAGCAGCGTAGGTGGCGGCCGCGCGCCGATCGACACGAACGGTGATATACTTGCGATCACAAGCAAAGGAGCCACTCATGACGACCAGCGACCGGCACGTGCCCTGGCAAGGCCTCAACCACCTGGCATTGATCACCAACGACATGGACGCCACCGTCCGCTTCTGGCACGGCGTCATGGGTGCCCCCTTGGTCGCGACCATCGGCACCGACACGTTCCGCCACTACTTCTTCTCGTTCGGGCCGACCCACTCGGTCGCCTTCTTCGAGTACATCGGCCACGACACCGAGATGGTCGCCAAACCGGCGGGTGTGTTCGACGAGCGCGCCGGTCAGTTCGACCACCTGTCGCTCGACCTTCCCGACGAAACCGCGCTCCTCGCCTTGCGAGACCGCATCATCGCGGCCGGCAGCGAGGTCACCGACGTGGTCGACCACGGGCTGATGCGGTCGATCTACTTCACCGACCCCAACGGCATCGCGCTGGAAGCGTCCTGGTGGGCCGACGACCCGACCGCCGACGCGCCCGACTACGGCGACACCACCTACTTCCAAGACCCCGACCTGGTGCCCGCCTTCG
>CAXAWD010000148.1:0-7968 GCA_963972325.1 uncultured Acidimicrobiaceae bacterium | reverse complement strand
GGCCCGAGGGTCACGCGAACAGCGTCGGCCAGCTTGTTGACGCCGGCCTCCAGCGAGCGACGAGCCTCATCATCAAAATGCAGCATTTTTGCCATGCGATATCAGTCCTTTTTCGTTGCGTTCGGGGGGCTCAGCTCTCGACGATCGCGAGCACGTCGCGAGCGTTGAGGACGAGGACGTCTTCTCCGTTGGAGCTGACTTCGGTTCCGCCGTACTTCGAGTACAGCACGGTCTGGCCGACTTCGATGCCGACCGGGATGATCTCACCGGAGGTCTCGGCACGCTTGCCGGGGCCGACGGCGAGAACGACACCCTGCTGGGGCTTCTCCTTGGCGGTGTCGGGGATGACGAGGCCAGATGCAGTCTGGGTCTCGGCCTCGTTTGGCTTGACCACGATGCGGTCGTCCAGCGGCTTCAGGTTCATGGGTGCATGCCTCCAGTGGCGTGTCACAAGGGTTTGAACGGTGTACCCGAGGTCGTTAGCACTCCCCTCAGGCGACTGCTAACACTACTCGCGCCCACCGGCCGTTAGCAACCGCCAACCGCGAGTGCTAACCGGATGGTCGATCGCCGTTTCGCGTCCGGCCACACTCGGGCAACCCGGACGCGTTCGTTCGGGAGCGGTCTCGCAACCGCTCCCGAACCCGATGCCACGGCATCGACACCGGTCAGTCGAACGGGTTGTCCAGCCGCAGCGCACCGACCAGGGTGGCCACGAACCCCTCCGATGCCGCCTCGACCTCGCCGTCGGCGTTGACGGTGACCGCCTCGGCGATGCCGTCACCGTCGAGATCGGCGTGCGTCAGCCCGTCCTCGTCGAACTCGACCGCCTCGGTGGTGCCGTCGCCGTCGAGATCGGCCTCGACGATCGCGCCGGTCTCGTCGGTCGCCACCTGCTCGGTGACACCGTCACCGTTGACGTCGGCCTCGTCGATGTGCCCGTCACCGTCGAAGTCGTAGGCGTCGGCCACGCCGTCGTGGTCGATGTCGATCGTGTCGAGTGTGCCGTCGCCGTCGGTGTCGACGGCGTCGATGATGCCGTCGGCGTCGAGGTCTGCCGCATCGATCATGCCGTCGCCGTCGGTGTCGATCAGATCGACCTCGCCGTCGCCGTTGAAGTCGCCGACGTCGAGCAGGCCATCGCCGTCGAGATCGGCGGCGTCCATGACCCCGTCGCCGTCGACGTCGACGGTGAACTCGACGTCCATGCCGTCCAGATCGGCCACGTCGGCCGCTCCGTCGAAGTCGCAGTCGTCGGTGTCCAGGTCGTCGGTGTCCAGGTCGATGTCCATGTCGTCGAAGATGTCGATCATTGTTCTGTGCTCCTTGTGAAGGTGTTCGTGTGAACGTGTCGGTGGTTGATGGTTCGATGTTCGTGTCAGGCGGTTGCGAGCCGCTGAAGTCGTGCTGAAGGCGCCCGATCAGAGCGTGTCGGCGTCGAACGGGTCGGCGAGCTCGAACGAGTCGACCTCGGAGGTCAGTGCGTACGGGTCGGCGGCCGGCGTGACCTCGCCGAAGCCGTTGACGTCGAAGTCGAGGTCCATCGAGTCGATGGTGCCGTCGGCGTCGAGGTCGGTCTCCTGCGCCCAGCCGTCGCCGTCGAGGTCGGCCGACGTGAAGGTGCCGTCGGTGCTCCAGGTGCCGTCGTCGACGATGCCGTCGCCATCGGTGTCGACGGCGTTGATGGCACCGTCGCCCGTCGAGTCGGCCGAGTCCATCGTGCCGTCCCAGTCGGTGTCGAGCGTGTCCGCATATCCGTCGCCGGTGGTGTCGAGGGCGTCGATGCTGCCGTCGCCCGACCAGTCGGTCGCCTCGGCGAACCCGTCGCCGTCGAAGTCGAACGAGTCGAGGGCGCCGTCGCCGTCGAAGTCGGTGCCGCTGTCGAGGAAGTCGGTGTCGAAGTCGTCGATCGCGAGGCTGTCGGAGAATCCGTTGTCGTCCAGGTCGTACATGTCAGATGCCTTTCGTGAGGTGTTGCTCGGTTGGTGTTGTCGGGGAGAACTGGTCGGTGGTTTCAGGCCACCGGGTCGATGCTGCTGTCGCCGCCGTCGGCGACGTGGTGCGACCAGCCGGCGCCGTCCCAGTAGCGGAGCTCGTGCCGGTGCGTCGGGTCGGCGTACCAACCCGGAGCGACGGTGGGCGCTGCGAAACCGGCCGTCCGGTCGGCCTCGCCGCTGCAGTGGTCGTCGATGTCATGAGACGATGATGCAGCCGGGGTCTGAAGGCCGGCTTCAGGGCGACTGAAGGCGCCGATCAGGTTGCGGGCCTTGTCCTGGTGGATGCGGGCCACCCGCTTCAGCACGTCGGTCCGATTCGGGTTCAGCGGGACGCCGTAGTACCGCACCTCGTCGTCGACCGCCACGTGCACGGCGTGCTGTTCGTACGCCTTGGAGCGGTCGGCCGCGGAACCGGGCGCCTCGAGTGCGAGGTCGGCCAACACGGCGTATCCCAACGTCGAGCCGTGCTTGATCGCCAGCGCGGCGTACTGCTCGGCGCCGGCGGTGTTGCCGTCGGCCCGCTCGACCTCGGCGAGCGTGACGTACACATCGCCGGGGTGGGGCGCCGATGCCGCGAGCGCCAGCCGTGCGATCTGGCGGGCCTGATCCGGCATCTCCTGGATGAGGTAGATCCGAGCGAGATGATGCAGGTTGGCGCCGTCGGTCGGGCGATGCGTTCGGATCTGAGCGGCCTGCTTGAAGGCCGCACGCAGGAGCTGTTCGGGGAGCGGCATGCGGTCCTCGGAGCCCAGGGCGGCCGACTTCTGGATCGCGACCCGGGTGATCAGCGTGGTCGGCTTGATGACCGCCTTGGCGAGCCGCACCTGCCCCATGTCGCGCTCGGTCCGATGGAGCGCGAGCGCCAGATGGATCTTCGGTGCGGGATTGCGAGGATCGTCCTTGACCGCCTGCTTGAGCGTGTCGACGCCGTTGGAGACCGACACCGAATCGGCGGTGGCACTGAGGCCCGGCACCTTGGTCGCGAAGCTGCCGAACTTGCGCGTGGCGCCGGCGATCTTCTGGCCGGCAGTGGTCGAGCCGAACTGTTCGAGTCGCGAGTCGGCGGCGGCCGCACGTTCGATCGCACGCTCCCCCGAACGACTCGCCGAGAACTGGTCACGGGCTCGCGATCGGGCGTGGTCGATACGGGCCGAGGAGATCTTCGATCGTGCCTCGATGCGCTTCTTCCAAGAGGTGGCCGGCGGCGTCGTCACGTGTGTCATGGAGCGATCTTCCGATCGGCCGCTGAAGACTCACTTCACACCGGCTGAAGGCCCACCTCACCACCGGTCGGTCGATCGCCCGAGATCACCGAAAGCATGCCCGCACGCTGGGGCGATGGGGCACCGGACGCTCTGGGCGGAACTCGCTCAGATGACGAAGACCGCGGCGACCACCGCTCCGGCGGCGACGGCGAGCGACACCGAGATCAGGGCCACGACGCGCCACACGCGCCGGCGCCCGACCGGTCGCAGCGTCGACGCCTCGAAGTCGGCCGACGAGAGGTTGCGGGCCGGTGCGGTACCCGGCATCACCGCGGTCGGGCCGTCGTCGATGCCGAGCGGATCGGGCGGCGGGTCGGGCACGTCGATCTCGACGACGTCGGCGACGAGCAACCCCATCGTCACGTCATCGCCGCCCACGCTCGCGGACTCGGACAACCACTCGGGGAGGCGTTCGGCGACCCAGTGGAGCCCGTGCGTGTCGAGGTGACCGAGCAGGTCGCTGCCGACCTCGGTCGCCCAGTCGGGCGAGACGAACGCGTTCGCGTAGCCGTCGGTGGTGAGCGACACGAAACGAACCGGGTCGTCGTGGATCTCGACCAGTGCGACCCGGAAGTCGTCGACCGCCGTCGGCAGGCACATCGACGTCGTCTGGTTGCCGATCAACCGGTCGTCGCCGGGCATCGGCTGCGTGATCGATCCCGACCTGCGACCGACGACGATGTCGCCGTCGCCGAGTTGGACGAGCGCAACCCTCCGTTCGTCGACGATCGCGACCATGAGCGTCGTGCCGTAGCCGTGATACGGGTCGTTCACCAGACCCGGGCCACGGTCCAAGTCGGCAACCGACCAGGGCTGGGCCGCCACGTGGTCGTCGACGCCCGAGCGCCATGCCGCCACCACGTCGGGCACGAAACGTCGGGTGAGATGCTCGACGATCACGTGCCTCGGGCGATCGAGCACGCCGTCATCGACGAGCCGTTTGCCCAGCTCACCGGCAATTTCGACGGCGAGCCGCGACCCCACATCCGACCGGACGTGACTCGAGCTGCCGTGGCCGTCGGCGACGGCGACGACCCGGGCCTCCGACCCCTCGACGACCCCGACGGCGTCCTGGTTGACCGTACCCGATCGCTCGTGCGACGAGCCCCGCTCCGACGCGGTCGCGGACGACCATCGCATGACCTGGCGAGTGCTCACGGAGTCACCACACGACCGCGTCGTCATCGTCGGCGAACGGCACCGGGCCGGACGGAGCGACCCCGGATTCGGGTGCGGTGAGCGACGCGACCTTGCCCACCTGCGTGGAGGCCCAGCGGATCAGGCGGACGAGCTGCTCGGGGTTGTTGGCCGACACCGGACCGATCTCCTTGTCGGTCACGAACTCGGCGAGGACCTCGCGGGCCGCGTCGCGGCCGATCGCGACCGCGGTGCGGACCGACCGCTGCCCCCACGGCAACCGCAGCAGTCGGTCGAGTGCCGCCTGCCAGTCGTCGGTCGGCATGCCATCGGAGATCAGCACGATCGCCGGCGGCAGCGCACGCGCCTCCATCGGTGGCACCTCGAGCTCGGCCGAGACCAGATCGAGTGCGGCGCCGAGGTCGGTGTACCCACCCGCTTCGAGATCGGTCCAGCGAAACTCAGCGGCCGGTGTGGGCGTGCCGACGTGCCACCCGGCCCCGGTGGCGAACCGCACCACCCGGATCAACAGATCGGCATGCGGGTTCTGTTCGGCGATGTCGACGAGGTGTGGCACGGTCTCGCGAAGCGCGTTGTTGAGCGCGTGCATCTTGCCGTCGGCGGCCATCGAGCCCGAACAGTCGGCCATCACGATGAAGTGCAATGGCCGGGTCGCGATCTTGGCGCCCGGTCGGTCAGCCATGGGTGATTCTCCTCGTGCTCGGGGATGTTCGGATTGACCGGCCGCGGCGGGGAAGGCATGATGCCCTGCCATGGTCGCTGAGCGGGCGCGGGTCGAGTTGTTGACGTCGGGCCGCGCCGCGACCGTCGGTCGGTTCATCGGCGAGGGCGGTCAGGGGGCCGTGTTCGAGGTGCATCCCGACGACGGCAGTGCGCCGCTCGCGCTCAAGTGGTACTTCGATCACACGGCGTCGGCCACACAACGGGCGGGGATCCAGTTGCTCGTCGACCGCGGCGCACCCGACGAGCACTTCCTCTGGCCACTCGAGATGGTCGAGACCGAGGGAAGCCGAGCGTTCGGCTACGTGATGCCGCTGCGCCCGCCGGGGTTCAGCGGCCTGACCGACCTGCTGACCGGCAAGATCGACGCGAGCTTCCGGTCGATCTGCCTGATGTGCATGAAGTTGACCGGCAGCTTCCTCGCGCTGCACAACCAGGGTCTGTGCTACCGGGACATCAGCTTCGGCAACCTCTTCTTCGACCCGGCGAGCGGCACCCCGCTCGTGTGCGACAACGACAACGTCGGAGTCGAACGCGACAGCACGTCGACCGTGCTCGGCACCCGCCGGTTCATGGCGCCCGAGATCATCCGTGGCGAGGCGTTGCCGAGCACCAACACCGATCTGTACTCGCTCGGCGTGCTGCTGTTCTACGTGCTGATGGTCGGCCATCCGCTGCTCGGTGAACGCGAACTCGACTTCCGCTGCTGGGACGAGCACGCCGAACGACAGCTGTTCGGCGAGCACCCGCTGTTCGTGTTCCACCCGGCCGACCGGTCGAACGCACCGACCTCCGACCACCACGCCGCGGTGCTCCAGTACTGGCCGTTGTACCCGGTGTTCGTCCAGCGCCTGTTCGTGCAGGCGTTCACCGACGGCCTCGACGCCTCGGGCGAGGGGCGGGTTCGCGAGAGCGTGTGGCGGGCGGCGATGGCGAAGCTGCTCCACTCGATCCAGCGGTGCCCGTGGTGCCGCTCGGAGTGCTTCTGGGACCTCGCCCACCCCGAGCAGCACTGTTGGAACTGTGCCCGTCCGCTCGGCACACCCCTCCGGCTGGAGTTCGGCCGCACCAGCATCGTGCTGAACGACGACACCAAGGTGGCCGCGCACGTGCTGCGGCACGACTACGACTTCGAGCGCTCCATCGCCGAGGTCGTCACCGACCCGAACCGTCCCAACGTGTGGGGCCTGCGCAACTGCGGCGAGGCCGACTGGACGGTCACGATGCCGAACGGCGCCGAGCACGTCGTCGAGCCGGGTCGAGCCGTCGGCCTCGTGCCGGACGCCACGGTCGCGATCGGGGCGACAACAGCGGTCATCCGCCACGACTGAACACCTCGTCGCCGAGCCGTGACTCATGGCGTGCAGTTCAGACACATCGTCAGGGATCCGGAGGCCGACTGGAGCCCTTCGGGGTCCTCGGCCCAGATCGTCGCCGTGATCTCGAACGGGGTGCCGTCCCAGTTCTCGGGAACGCGGTACACCCAGCAGACCTGATCGGTCGGGCACTGATCCGGTGGCGCACCCGTGCCGATGTCGCTGTAGTACACGAGCGCGTCGCCGTCGGGGTCGGAGAAACAATCGAGCGGCACACCGAAGATGTACCCCTCGAACGCACCTTCGAAGACCACGTAGTCGTCGCCGCACAGCAAGACCGGCGCGGCGTTCTGCGGCGGGTCGGTCGGCTCGGGCGCGGGCGGATCGAACGTCACCGACGCCGGCGCGGTCACCGTGTACCCGAGCGGGCTGGTCGCGGCCAACTCGAACGTGATCGTGCCCGCCGTCAGCTCGGCCTCTGCGCTGAACGAGCCATCGACCGCGACGTCGACCTCGCGGCCGTCGACCGTGACGGAGTTCGTCGGTTCGGTGACGCCCGTGAGGGTGTAGGCGCTCTGCGCCGTCGTCGCAGCGGAGGTCATCGACACCGACGGCGTCCTCGGGTCGCCGTTGCGTTCGATCCAGCTCTGGAGGGCGACGGCGTACCCGTCGGCGGCCGTGTCGAGGTCACCCTCGCGGGCCGGCGTCCACTGGGTCGTGTAGGACACGGTCGCGGTCTCCCCATCGGCGAGGGCGAGCGGCACGGCGAGCACAGGGGTCTCGGGGTCGCCGATCGTGAGCACGTTCGGGTCCTGGCTCGCGAGCGGGGTGCGGCCGAACGCAGCCGGCGAGGCCTCGAGCCAGTAGCCCTCGAACACGTCACCGGAGGCGTTCTCGAACGTGAGGTCGACGGTCGTCGACCTGTCGCCCGGGGTGATCGCCCGTTCTCCCGTCACGCCGCTGGACACGACGAACGGTCGGGTGAGCGTCTCTCCGCCCTGGTCAGCGACGGTCTCGGGCGTCGTCACGTCGGGCGTCGTCACGTCGGGGGTCGAATCGTCGGGCGCCGTCGCCGAGTTGTCGCGCCCGTCGTCGGCGTCGCCCGTGCTGTCGACCGCCGAGTTCGCGGGCGACTCCGGTTCGGCTGTTTCCTGGCCGCCGCGCGTCGCGAACACGATCACCACGACCACCAGCGCGATCAACCCGGCGAAGGCACCGATCAGCACGAACGGGTTCTTGTCGTCGCCGGCCTCGTCGGCAGGACGGTCCGCGGCTCCGTCATCGGGAGTCCCGGGCGCACCCGGGAGACGGGTCGTCGGGCCGGGCACCACCGTTGCGTCCTCGGTGACCATCGCACTCGGCAGCGCCGTCGCGTCGTCGCCCAACACCGTGCCGGGTAGCGCTGTCGCGTCAGCGGCGACCTCGCCCAACGCAGCGCCCGGCCGGGTCGCCGTGGGACCCAACACGCTGGTCCATGCCTCGGTCGCCCACCCGGCCAGGCCGGCTTGTTCG
>CAXAWD010000147.1:0-8011 GCA_963972325.1 uncultured Acidimicrobiaceae bacterium | reverse complement strand
CACCCGAGGAACCCCACTGGTACCTCAACATGCTGGCCACCCATCCCGACTGGCAGCGTCAGGGTCTGGGCGGCGCGCTGATGGCTGCCGTGTTCGACATCGCCGACTCGGACGGGCTGGCGTGCTATCTCGAGACCGAGACCGAGGTGAACGTCGCGTACTACCGGCGGCACGGGTTCGAGGTGCGCAGCGAGTGGGATCTGCGCACCGACCACAGCGAGGGCCCACACATGTGGGGCATGTTGCGTCCGGCGCGATGATGGTCGGATGAGCGCGCCTCGTCTTCGTCTCGCCGGCACCGTGCTCAGCACGCGTGATGTCCAGTCGCTCGCGAGTTTCTACGAGCGGTTGCTCGGCTGGCCGCGGTTGATGGACGAGGAGGGGTGGGTCGTGTTGCGTGACGACCCGGACGGTCAGGCGCTCTCGTTCCACGGCGACGACGAGTACGTCCCGCCGACGTGGCCGTCGGCCGCGGGCGAGCAACTCATGATGATGCACATCGACATCGCCACCGACGACCTCGATGCGGCCGTTGCCCATGCGATCGAGTGCGGCGCGAGCCGGGCCGAGTTCCAGCCGCAGGACGACGAGGTGACGGTGATGCTCGACCCGGACGGTCACCCGTTCTGTCTGTTCCCGTCGCCCAACTGGTGAGTCAGACGCAGACGTTGCGACACTCGCCGACGCCGTCGACGCGCGTGACGACCGTCTGACTGCGCCGCAGGAACACCTGCGGGTCGCGGGCGACGCCCACCCCGCCGGGCGTGCCGGTGACGATCAGGTCGCCGGGAACGAGCGTGGTGAACGTCGAGATGTAGCGGATCAGTTCGACCGGCCCGAAGCACAGCTCGCGGGTGTTCGACGACTGCATCAGCTCACCGTCGACCTCGCACGAGATCGGGAACTCGGGCGACGCCCCGGCCTCGTCGACGACGAGATGCGGCCCGACCGGCGTGGAGCGCTCCCAGGCCTTGCCCGCCATGAACTGCGTGGTGCGGTTCTGGAAGTCGCGCACGCTGATGTCGTTGACCACGGTGTAGCCGGCGATGGCCGCGGCCGCCTCGTCGTCGGTCGCCCGGCGGACCGGCGCCCCGACCACGAGCCCCAGTTCGGCCTCCCAGTCGACGCTGGTCGACTCGTCGTCGTGGGGGAGTTCGATCGGGTCGTTCGCTCCGACCAGCGAGTTGGCGAACTTCGGGAACAGGGTCGGCGCGGTCGGGCGTTCGCGGCCGGTCTCCGCGATGTGGTCGAGGTAGTTGAGGCCGACGCAGATGATCTTGTCGGGCGAGAGCACGAGCGGTGCGTAGTCGAGGTCGCCGACGTCGTGTCGGGCACCGTCGGCGTCGGTGGCGAGGGTCCGCCAGTCGGGTTGCCGGATGAGTTCGCCGACGTCGGTGTGGCCCGTCTCGACCGCTGCCTCGTCGTCGACACGCACACACACGGTGCTGCTGCTGTTGGTTCGGATCGTCGCCAGGCGCATCGGACCAGTCTGTTCGATCGCTGCCGTCAGGGCGCGATCGAAACCGTCCTTTCATCAGTGAACGCGATCATGATGATCGGAGATCATCGCTGTACGTGATCGCTCCGGTTCCGTACGTTGGGTCGTGTCGAACCCCGACAGCACGAACCCCCTCGACAGGAGCCCACGATGTCGTCCTTCTCCGAACAGATCGACCTGATCACCGAACACGTCGGCCGCTACGGCATCGCCGCCAGTGAGACCCAGCTCCGTCGCCTCCAGGCGCTGGCCCAGCGGTACCAGGTGCAACCGGCCATCTCGTCGCTGCTCACCGACGCTTCCGCTCCCGACGTCGTGCGGAGCCGGGCCGTCGCCCGCGTCATCGCCGGCCTCCGCGCCGCGCCGGTGAACGCGCTCGACACGACGTTCGCCGCCTGAGCGGGCCGACCCGGCTGGTCAGATCGCGAACCCGCCGAGCTTCGTCTCGAGGTACTCGGCGATGCCGTCGTGGCTGCCCTCCCGGCCGATGCCCGAATCCTTCATGCCACCGAAGGGCGCCGACGCTGCCGTCGGGTTCACGTCGTTGACGCCGACGATGCCGAACCGCAGCCCCTCGAAGGCCCGGATCGCCGTCGACAGGTCGCGGGTGTAGACGTACGCGGCGAGCCCGTAGTTGGTGTCGTTCGCCAGGTCGAGCACCTGATCGACGTCGTCGTACGTGATCACCGGCGCGACGGGCCCGAACGTCTCCTCTCGGTAGATCGCCATGCCGTCGCCCACCCCGTCGAGCAGCGTCGGCGCGTAGAAGTGACCACGGTCGAACGGCTCGTCGGTCAGCCGGTTGCCGCCCACCAGCGCGGTGGCGCCGTGCGTGACCGCGTCGTCGACCTGGGCGGCGACCTTCGCCACGGCCGCCTCGTTGACCAGCGGCCCGACTCCGACGCCGTCGTCGAATCCGTTGCCGGCACGCACCTTGCCGACCCGCTCGACGAGCGTCGACACGAACGCGTCGTGGTGGCCTTCGCTCACGTACAGCCGATTGGGGCTGATGCACGCCTGGCCGGCGTTGAGGAACTTGAGCGCGGCGGCACCCTTGGCGGCCCGCACCGGGTCGGCGTCGGGGAACACGATGAACGGCGCGTGCCCACCCAACTCGACCGACACCCGTTTGAGGTTGCCGGCCGCCACGCCGGCCAGGTGGCGACCCACCGCGGTCGACCCGGTGAACGTGAGCTTGCGAACGCGTGGGTCGGTGGTGAAGACCTCACCGATCGGCTTCGGGTCGCTCGCCGTCACCAGATTGGCGACGCCGGCGGGCAATCCGACCTCCTCGAAGATCTCGAACACGGCCCGGGCACACAGCGGGGTGGCCTCGGCCGGCTTGAGCACCAACGTGCAGCCGGCGGCGAGCGCCGGCCCCATCTTCCGGGTCAGCATCGAGATCGGGTAGTTCCACGGCGTCACCATCGCGACGACGCCGACCGGTTGGCGCAACACCAGGAACCGCTGGTCGGGTCGCGCCGACGGCAACCACTCCCCGGCGACGCGCGTCGCCTCCTCGGCGTAGAACCGGAGGAAGTCGGCGGCGTAGGTGACCTCGGCGCGGCTCGCCTTCAGCGGCTTGCCCTGCTCGCGGGTCATCAACTCGGCGAGCGCCTGGCTGCGTTCGGTCATCAACTTCCACGCCGCGTGCAGCAGGTCGGCGCGGGCCCGGGCGGTGGTGGTCGACCAGGCGACGAATGCGGCATCGGCGGCGGCGATCGCGTCGGTCGCATCGTCCGCGTTCCCGTCGGGAACCGAGCCGATCACCTCGCCGGTCGCCGGGTCGATGACCTCGAAGTCCCGTCCCGATCGTGCCGGCTGCCAACTCCCGTCGATGAACATGCCCGCGACGATAGGTCAGGTGTCACATCCGCTCGCAGCCCCGGTGGCTGGGTCGGTCGGCGAGCGGTCTGACAGGATGCCGCCGTGGAATGGTGGGAAGCACTGCTGTTGATCTTCGGTGGGACCGCCGCCGGCCTGATCAACGCGGTCGCCGGAGGCGGTTCCACGTTGACGGTGCCGCTGCTCGTGCTCGCCGGGGTGCCCGGCAACAACGCCAACGGGTCGAACCGGGTCGGCATCCTCACCTCGAACGCGGCCGCGGCCACGGCGTTCCGCAAGCTGGGTGTGCGGGGTCTGTCGAAGTCGCTGCCCGTGCTCGCCCCGATCGTGGCCGGGTCGCTGATCGGCGCGTTCGCGATCACGAGCCTCACCGACGACACGTTCGAGCGGGTGTTCGGGCTCGTGATGCTGCCGATCATCTTCCTGTCGATCCGCAAGCCGAAGGTCAAGCTCGACGCGGAACCGTGGCCGATCCCGATGACGGTCGGCGTGTTCTTCACGGTCGGGTTGTACGGCGGTGCGGTGCAAGCCGGGGTCGGCCTCGTCATGCTCGCCGCCCTCACCCGTGCCGGGTACGACCTGATCTCGGCGAACAACATCAAGGTGGTCGCCAACCTCACGCTGACCGCGGTGGTGCTGCCGATCTTCATCGTCCAGGGCAAGGTCGAGTGGCTGCCGGCTCTGATCCTCGCGGCAGGTCTGACGACCGGCGGATGGATCGGCGCGCACGCGGCGGTCAAGGGCGGTGAGCGGCTCATCCGCGGTGGGATGATCGTGTCGGCGCTGATTCTCTCGGGCAGCCTGCTCGGCCTCTACTGAACCCGACGGCGCCGGCGGGCGTCAGCCGTACTTGCGGGCGCGGCCCATCTCGCGCTCGGCGTCGCGCAGCGCATCGCGTTCGGCGATCGCATGGCGCTTGTCTTCCTTGGAGCGGCCCTTGCCGACGCCGATCTCGACCTTGACGCGACCGTCGCGGAAGTACAGCGTCATCGGTACGAGCGACACCCGCTCCTGATCGACCCGTGCCTTCAGCTTCTGGATCTCGGAACGGTGCAGCAGCAGCTTGCGTGACCGGTCGGGGTCGTGCGCGCCGAACCCGATCGCGAACGAGTACGGGGCGACATGGATGCCGTCGAGCCACGCCTCGCCGTTGCGGATGCGGACGTATCCGTCCGCGATCTGCACCTGTGCCTCGCGCATGCTCTTGACCTCGCTGCCGAGCAGCACCAGGCCGGCCTCGAACGTGTCGGTGATGGCGTAGTTGCGGCGCGCGGCACGGTTGCTCGCGATCAGCGTCGTGCCGTCGGGCGCGCGCTTGGCCTTGTTGGACTTCTTCGCCATCGTGCGCAGGCTACCGACCGGTCTCGTCCAGTGGCTCGGAGGTTGTCGGCCACTAACCTCCGCGACGTGCTCCGACTCGGCCGTGATGTGTTCGACGCCATCTGCGAGCTGGCGTTTCGCGAGTACCCGCTCGAGATGTGCGGGCTGATCGCCGGTGTGCCGGGGGCGGATCACGCCGAGCGGTTCCACCCCTGCCACAACGACGCCGAGTCGGCCAAGGTGTACACGATCAACCCCAAGGACCACCTGCGGGCGGAGATCGAGGCCGACGACCACGACCACGAGATCATCGGCGTCGTGCACAGCCACACGCACTCAGAGCCGTACCCGAGCCCGACCGATGTGCGTCAGGCGCCCGATCCCGACTGGCACTACGTCATCGTCGGTCTCAAGCGTGACGCCCCCGAGTTGCGCAGCTACCGGATCGTCGACGGGGAGATCGCCGAAGAGCCGATCGAACTCGTCTGACGCAACGGCGTTGCCGACATCGCGTCGTTCAGCGGGTCAGCACGATGAGCACGACGGCGACGGCGAGCGCGTCGATCGCCATGAACGCCACCAGCAGTTTGGTGCGTCCCGACCACCCGGCGCGCTGCACGATCGGGGTCGGTTCGGATGCCACGGTGGCGAGGCTAGCCCACCGCTGATTCGTCGTGGATCCCACGCGAATGTGGCGGCGGGGAGCGACGTCCGTAGAATCTTGATGAGTCGGATCGGATTTGTCGGAATGATCCCCGGATCGAGGTGGTTGTGAACAGCATGAGCATGATCACGGAGCAGCGGCACCCAGCGGCCGCCACCGGTGGGGTCCACCCCGGTGTGCTGAGCCTCATCGGCAACACGCCCGTCGTCGACGTGTCGAACCTCTCGCCCAACCCGAACGTGCGGATCCTCGCCAAGCTCGAGATGCAGAACCCGTTCGGTTCGGTGAAAGACCGGATCGCGAAGGCGATGATCGAAGCCGCCGAGGCCGACGGCTCGTTGCAGCCGGGCCAGACGATCATCGAGCCGTCGTCCGGCAACACCGGCATCGCACTGGCGGCGATCGCCCGGTTGAAGGGGCACCCGATCAAGATCCTGATGCCCGAGAGCGTGTCGATCGAGCGTCGCCAGATGCTGGAGATCATGGGCGCCGAGATCATCCTGACGCCCGGCCCCGAGGGCTCGAACGGTGCCGTCAAGCGTGCGCAGCAGCTCGCCGCCGAGCACCCGGAGTGGTGCTTCATCTACCAGTACGGCAACGACGCGAATCCCCGGGCCCACTACGAGGGCACCGGCCCGAGATCTGGCGCGACGTCCCCGAGATCACCCACTTCGTCGCCGGGCTCGGCACGAGCGGCACGTTGATGGGCACCGGGCGCTACCTCAAGGAACAGAACCCCGACATCCAGGTGGTCGCCGTCGAGCCGCCGCTCGGAGAGCGGGTCGAAGGTCTCCGCAACATGGACGAGGGGTACATCCCGCCCGTGTTCGAACAGTGGAACGGCTACGAGTTACTCGATCGCAAACGTGTCGTTCGGCCGCGAGAATCGATCGAGTGGGTTCGGCGCCTCGTCGACGAGTGCGGTGTGTTCGCCGGATTGTCGTCGGGTGCCGCGCTCGCGGGAGCGGCCAAGGTGGCTGCCGACATCGACCACGGCACCATCCTCTTCGTCGTCTGTGACGGCGGCTGGAAGTACCTGTCGACCGGCGCGTACACGGGTGACCTCGACGCGGCCGAGCAGAACGCCGAAGCGATCATCTACTTCTGACGAACATCCGCTGCCGGCGAGGTCCATGTCGTCGGCTCGGTTCCCGGTCGTTCACCGAGGTGTCAGCTGCCGTTTCCGCGCCGTTCACCAACTCGCTAATGTCATCGCGACATGCCGAAGTCGCCCGCTGCGCTCGCGCGCTTCTCGCCGTTGCCGCGCCCCGTCCGGGCAGCCCTCGTCGCCCTGCTGATCTACGTCTTCCTCGTCGGCGTGTCATCGCTCGAGGGTGGCATCAAGGTGATGGGCGCCGAGACCCAGGCACGGCTGTTCGAGAACGTCGACCACCCGCTCGCGGGCCTGTTCGTCGGCATCCTCGGCACCGTGCTCGTGCAATCGTCGTCGGCGAGCACGTCGATCATCGTTGGCCTCGTCGCGTCCGGCGCGCTCGGCGTCGAGGCCGCGGTCCCGATGATCATGGGCGCCAACATCGGCACGACGGTCACGAACACGCTCGTCTCGCTCGGTCACGTGCGGCAGTCGAACGAGTTCCGGCGGGCGTTCGCCGCCGCGACCGTCCATGACTTCTTCAACGTGCTGGCGGTCATGATCCTGCTCCCGTTCGAGCTGATCACGGGATCGCTGTCGTCGATCGCCAAGTGGGTCAGTGGCAAGCTCGTCGGCTCGGCCGGCGCAGACTGGGAGAGCCCGATCAAGCAGTGGGTCAAAGAACCCGTTGCCTGGATCCGTGACGGGCTCGGGTCGGTGGTCGACAGCGACAACCTGCTCGGCTCGCTGATGGTCGTGGTCGGGTTGGTGGTCGTCCTCGCGTCGCTGGTCTTCATCACGAAGAACATGAAGACGCTGGTCGCCGAACGGGTCGAGCGGTCGATGAACGCGATCCTCGGCCGCGGTGGCGGCTTCGTCGCGATGCTCGTCGGGCTGCTCATCACGGTCGCCGTGCAGAGCTCCAGCATCACCACGTCGATCCTGATCCCCATGTCGGCAGCCGGTGTCATCAAGTTGAAGAACGCCTACCCGGTGACGCTCGGCGCCAACGTCGGCACCACGATCACCGCGCTGCTCGCCGCGCTCGCTGCGAGCCGACCCGAGGCGCTCACGATCGCGCTCGTGCACACGACGTTCAACCTCGCCGGCATCGTGATCCTGTACGTCGTCCCGGTCCTGAGACCCGTGCCGATCTTGGCGGCCGAGCGGCTGGCCGACATCGCCGTCGAGCGACGCATGATCGCCGTCGCGTACGTGGTCGGTTCGTTCATCGTGCTGCCGCTCGTCGGTGTGGCAATCTTCCGATAGACCCTGGAGGTCCTCACATGGTCATGTCATTCTTCCGGAAATCCGAGTCCGGTCTCGAGCACATCTCGCACCAGACCATCTCGATGCTCGGCGACGCCCGCCACTCGTTCGATCTCGCCTCCACCGCCGTGCTGAGCGGCGCCGACCCCGGCGCGATCGGTGCCGACATCGAGGCCACCGACCGCCGTATCAACGAGGCCGAGCAGCAGCTCCGGTCCGAACTGGTCGTGCACGTGTCGGTTCGCGGCAGCGACGACATCGGCCTCGTGCTCGGCTACACCCTGCTGCTCAAGAAGATCGAGCGGATCGGCGACCAGGCCAA
>CAXAWD010000146.1:0-8020 GCA_963972325.1 uncultured Acidimicrobiaceae bacterium | reverse complement strand
GGCGTAGCGGTTGACCGTGTTGTCCATCTCCATCTCGGGGGCGGCGACGTCGACCGGTGTGGCGTGAGCGCCCTGCCATTGGCCCGAGGTGGCGGCACCGAGTTCCAGTGCCATCTCCAACACCTCACCGGTGTTGTGGCGGCTACCACGGACCTTCATCAGATCGGCGTTGACCTGCAGGTACTTGGCTCGCAACGCAGCGCTCGCCTGGAATCCGCCGCTGGCCAGGATCACGGCGCCGGCCTGGATCTCGTAGCGGCCGGACGGGCCGTCGATGATCGCGCCTTCGACGCGTCGGTGGTCGCCGAGCAGGCCTGCGACGCGCGAGTCGCAGCGCAACTCCACGCCGAGTTCGTCACCCATACCGATCCAGCGTTCGACCAGGGCGAGGCCGCCACCGTCGGGGCAGAGCACGGTGCCGGGGTTGTAGGTGGCGGAGCCGTCCGGCTGCTCGACACGACCGTGGAAGAAGTCCCACTTGTGACCGAGTTCGGTCATCCAGCCGATCGCGTCGCGCGAGTCCTCGACGAGGGTGCTGGCGAGTTCCGGGTCGATCCGACCTTCGGTCACCTGCTGCAGATCGCTCGAGAACTCATCGGCCGTGTACGGACGCACCGTCGTGCGGGTGTGCTCGCTCCTGAGTTGCGGAGTGAGCAGGCTCATGACGTCGTCGGTGCCACCGTGTACGAACCGAAATCCCATCAGCGAGAAGCGACAACTCCCGCCCACCTGATCGCGCGGCGCCTTCTCGACGACCACCACCCGTTCAGCACCGGCGTGCCGAGCCGCGACTGCGGCCGCATAGCCCGCGCTCGCACCACCGACCACCAACACATCTACCTGTTCAGCCACGTTGACTCTCCCGATCCCATGGCCGACGTCTGGTCCGGCCCGTTGATTTCGAACGTATCATATGGAATATATGTTATGCAAGAATGCCCTGGGGTGGCTCCGGTGGCCGTCACCGACCGACCTCGACGTCAACCTATAAGATATGTCTCGGCCGGGAGCACCGTCGTCCTGTAGCCGCAACCGCACACCGAGGGACGCCCGACATGGACAACGACAAACAGCACGGCCAACCGCTCAGCAAGATGGAGTACGTCCTGCAACGCCTGCGGAGCGAGATGGCGAGCGGTGAGATTCTGCCGGGACGCCAGATCCGCCAGGCCGAGATCGCCGAGCGCTACGGGGTGAGCCCCACCCCGGTCCGCGAGGCACTCCGATTGCTCGAAGCCGACGGGATGATCCAGTACACGCCGCACCGTGGCGCCACCGTGACCGAGCTGTCGGCCCGCGAACTCAACGACCTCTACCTGATCCGCACCTCCGTCGAGACCGAGGTCGCGCGACTCGCCGGCGAGCGCGCCACGCCCGAGCAGGTAGCCGAGATCCGACGACAGCACGAAGAACTCAAGGAAGCCGCCCGCACCGCCGACGCCGAAACCCTGTCCGCGATGAACCGTGACTTCCACCTGGCATTCCTGCGGACCGGTTCACCGCTGGTCACCCAGCATGTCGTCGCCCCGCTGTGGCAGGGATTCCTGCCACCGAGCCGGTCACAGTGGCGTTCGGACGAACGCAAGTCGCTGTTCATCGCAGAACACGAGGCGCTGGTACAGGCCCTCGAGCAGGGCGACGCCGAATCGGTGGCCGACGCGATGTCGCACCACCTCCACAGCGCCGCCAAGTCGCGCGCCGAAGACTGAGTGCCCGTTCGGCTCGACCGACCGGGTCGGCCGGATCACTCCCGCCCCTGAGCCTCCCCAGCGGCAGCCAGCGACGACCAGGGCAGATCTTGTTCGCCGAACCTCCACACCTGCTCGGCGATCGACACCGCACTCGATCGGCCGACGATCGGTGCGGCGTAGGTGCGGAGTTTCTGATCGAGATCGGCATCGGTCATCGGGTTCGCCGGTTCGCCGTACGGCTGCAGTACTTCACCGACGAAGTCCCGGCCTGCGGCGCGGATCGTCACCCGGGCCGGCCGGTTCGATGGGTACGAGGCGGTGTATCCCGGGTCGGCGTTGACCGTGGTCGCACGGGTGATCGCCTCGACCGCCGCATCGGCGCGGCCGCCCGCTTCGAAGTGGGCCATCTCGACCGAGCCGTGGACGATCGCGACCGCGACCGAGTACGGCAGACTCATCTGCGCATCGAGGGTGTTGTGGACGTCGGTCCGATCGTGGTCGGCGGCGATGGCAAACGTGTCGACGTCGACCGACTCGACCCGCGCCGGATCGAAGCCGTCGGCGGTGCGAAGCTCGAGCGCAGCGTCGATCGCTCCGTGCACGTGGCGGCAACAGGGGTACGGCTTGTTGTAGGTGTCGAGCATCCGCCAGGCACTACCCAGATCACCGACGAGATGATCGATGTCGACCACGCCACCGGTGAATGCTGCGAAGTATCCGTGTGGTGACTCGAGCACATTGCTCGGGCCGCGCAGGCCGGCAAGTGCCAGCTCGGCGCTCACCAGACCGTCCCGCGCCGCCTTGCCGGCGTGCAGCCGCTTCAGGTCGGTCCCGTCGTCGAGGAACGACAGCAGGCCGCCGGCGTGCGAAGCGGCGTTGCCGAATGCGGACATGAACTGTTCGGGCGTTGCGGAGCGCAGCGCGGCCACGCCGACCATTGCGCCGAACGTGCCGACCAGCGCGGTGTTGTGAAAGCCGCGGCGACGTTGGGCAGGATGGCTCGCGCCGGCCATGCGACAGGCGACCTCGTAGCCGAGCGCGATGGCGCGCATCATCTCTGGTGCCGAGCTCTCGAGTTGCTCCGCTGCGGCGAGGACCGCCGAGCAGATCGGAGCAGCCGGGTGGCATGCGCCGGGCGTGTAGCCGTCATCGAGGTCGAGCGCGTGCGCGGTCGTGCCGTTGACCATGGCCGCTCCAGCGGGGCTCAGACGCGCCGACGTGCCGATCACCGTGGCGACCCGGTCGCTGTCGGTCTGCTCGACGTAGTTGCGCACCAAGGTGCCCGCGTCGCTGCCGACGCCGGCGAACGCCGAGGCGAGGTAGTCGACGAGGATCCGGCGGACCTGGTGCCGCACGTCGTCGGGCAGGTCGTCGACCCCGGTCGCGGCGAGCCAGTCGGTCAGTTGCGCGGTGACGGGCGGCAGTCCCGTCGTTCCGGCGCGGTCGGTGTCGTTGGATTGCATCAGCCCTCGAATCTGCGCGTCACGTCCCGAGACGCTGCAACTGATTCTATATCATATTTGGGCGAGCGTCACACACCCTGCCGATGCCCCACCGCTCGAGTCGCGCAGCGTCACGAGTCGAGCGTGCCGTGCGGGCGCGACTCGGGCGGCAGGTTCCGGACGCGGTACTCGTTGAGCGCGTCACCGAGCACCTCCAGTCCCCGAACGATCGAGCCGACCTCGCTCGCATCGACCTCACCGAGCACGTCGCGCAGCCGCTCGATGATGCGGCGATCGGCCTCCGCGAGCACGGCGTGACCGGCGGGAGTGATCGCGATGTCCACCCGGCGGCGATCGGCCACCGAGGGCGAACGCGTCACGTACCCGTGCGGCTCGAGCCAGTCGAGGGTCGCCGTGACGGTCGGTCGACTGATCGCGAGCTTGGCGGCGAGCACCTTGGCCGCCGTCTCCCCCGTGGCGAGGTACGCCAACATCCGGTAGCCGGCCGGAGTCAACGCGACGTCGCCCAGCGCGAGGTTCACCGTCCTGCCGAGCTGAGCCGCCGCGCGTGCAGCGTGGATCGATATCTCCATCAGATCTCCTGCCGGACGCCGGGGTCGCGACCCGGAGGCAGCATCCTCACGATCACCGCTCGGATGCTACTGCCCGACAACCGGAGGTGAGCGGAACGGGTGGTCGGCCGGCAGCTCGTCGATCAGCATCGAGCGGAGGATGTCGACACGCTCGGCGCGCTCGGGTCGCTCGGCCAGATTGACCGTCTCGTCCGGGTCGTTCTCGAGATCGAACAGCATCCGGCCTCGCCCCTCCCCGGTCGACACGTCGAAGAACTCGGTGTAGCGCTCGACGGCCGTGCGAAGTGTCTCCGCCTGGTACATCCGCCCGACCGCCGTGTCGCGGTCGGGCGCGACACTGTCGGCCGCCATCAGATCGGCGAAGCTGCGACCGTCGACGTGCTCGGGCACCGACAGCCCCGTCAACTCGCACAGTGTCGGGTACAGCTCGCTCAGGAGCACGAACTGGCTCGGCGACCAGCCGGCGTCGCCGTGTCCGGGCGCACGGATGATCAGCGGTACCCGCATGTTGGTCTCGAACGTCGTGTGCTTGCACCACATCCCGTGCTCGCCGAGGTTGTAGCCGTGATCCGACCAGAAGACGACCACGGTCCGGTCGGTCAGGCCGAGTTCGTCGAGGGTTCGGAGGAGCCGGCCGACCTGAGCATCGACGTACGAGACGCATGCGTAGTAGCCATGGATCACCCGCCGGGCCTCGTCATCGGGGACCGGACCTTCGGTCGGCATCCCGGCATAGAGACGAAGTTCGTTCCAGTCCCGGTCGGCGGCAGCCGGGGCTCCGGCCGGCAGGGCGTAGTTGTCGGGTAGTCCGATCTCGTCGAACTGATAGAGGTCCCAGTACCGCTTCGGAGCGATGAACGGCAGATGCGGACGGGGGAAGCCGACCGCCATGAAGAACGGCATCTCGCCGGCACCGAGGCGCTCGAGGTCCGCGACCGCCCGCGTGGCCGTACGACCGTCGGAGTAGGTGTCATCGTCCACGTCGGCACATTCGTAGGCCGGTCCACGATGGACACCCCGAGTGACCGGCGGGACGGCCTTGTGCAAGCGCTCCGCCTCGAGGCTCTCGGGCAACGCATAGCAGTCGAAAAAACGGCCCTCGGCGTCGTTGCACCGCCACGGGGGTTCCGACCAACCGTCGAGATGGTCGTCCGGCTGATCGAGCACCTTGCCATTCGAAATCGTGTGGTAGCCGTGCTGGCGGAAGTACGTGTGGAGCGGCACCGCGTGCGGGGCGTCGACCTCGGCCAGACAGTTGCGCTTCATGAACCTGCCGAGCTGTGGCCGCAGGCCGGTCATCGTCGCGGCACGGGACGGACCGCACACCGGCAAGTTGCAGTACGCGCTGTCGAACCGCACGCCGGAGTCGGCCAAGGCGTCGAGGTGCGGTGTCACCATCTCCGCATGGCCGTAGCAGCCGAGTTGCGTCCGCATGTCGTCGACCGCGATGAATAGTACGTTCGGCCGTTCCCGGTTCGTGGCTGCTGTCATGGTGCTCCGATACTCCTCGGCCGTCGTACGTCCGGTTCGAGTGGCCGCGACGTCGGCGATCGCGGCCAATCCTATATCATCTAGAATCTGGTCATGACCGGCGATCCGATCGACTCCACCAACTCCCAGCTGAAGGTCGGGTGGGCCTGCACCGACCTCGCGCCTCCAGGGCCGGCGCCCATGCGCGGCGGCGTCACGGCGTCCGGAATCCTCGACCCGATCCAAGCCGTCGCGCTCGCGATCGACTCGGGCGGGAAGACCGGCGTCGCCCTCGTCGCGTGCGACCTGCTGGCGATCCCCGACGGCCGGCGAGGACGCAGCGACTTGGTCGGAGCGGTCCGAGAACGCGTCGCCGAGCTACTCGGATCCGACGGGCCGGCACAGATCGTGCTGTCCGCGACCCACACCCACGCGTCGTTGACCGGTGACCTGCGCGGCGAGGTCTTCGACCACGTCGCCGATCGCGTCGCCGACGCGGTCGCACGCGCCTGGCGCGACCGGGGCGCCGGCGCCGTCAGCTACGGGCTCGGCCACGCCGTCGCCGGCCACCACCGCATCGTCTCCTACCGGGACGGCACCGCGCGGATGGTCGGGTCACTCCAGGGGGGAACGCTCGACGATCCCGACGCGACCCACATCCAGGGGTACGAGGACCACGCCGTTCACCTCTTGTACGTCTGGGACGACGAGCGGCGGTTGAGCGGTGTCGTCGTCAACGTCGCCTGCACGGCACAGGTGCAGAGAGGTGACCGGTTGACCGCCGACTACGTCCACGAACTCCGCGAGGTGTTGCACGAACGGTTGGGCGACATCGAGGTGCTGGTCCAGATCAGCGCCGCCGGCGATTTCGGCACCCACGTCATGGTCGAAACCCGCGCCGAGGACCGCATGGCACGGCTGATGTTCCCCGATCTGGACGACCGGGAATCACTTCGCCGCGCCCAGCTCGCCGTTCGGGTGGCCGACGCGGTCACCGAGGTGCTGCCGTGGATGGAAGCCGTTGCCGAACACACTCCGACCGTGCGCTGCGGCAGCGCTCACGTGTCACTGCCGGGCGGGTTTCCCGAACCGGACGGGACGAGCCACGACGTCGACATCGCAGCCGTGCGCATCGGTGACATGGCGATCGTCTCCAACCCGTTCGAGCTGTACGTCGACTACGGCGTCCGCATCAAGGCGCAGAGCCCGGCGGTCCAGACCTTCGTCGTGCAACTCGCCGGCAGCGGTTCGTACCTGCCGACCGACCGCGCCGTCGGCGAGGGCAGCTACGGGGCGATCGAGCGGTCCTGTGTGGTCGGGCCACGAGCCGGCGATGCGCTGGTCGAGGCCTCCGTCGAACTCCTCCGGGAGCTCTGGCGCGAACCGGAAGCGACCCGGACGGGCTGACGAGCCGCCACGCAACCGGGCGCAGCCGCGGAAGTGAGACCAGGGCGCCCGAGTCGATACGGTCGGGGTCGAACCCTCCCCGCCCGGCTCCGGCCGGGCTCCACTCGAAAGGACCGGCATGAACCCGAGCATCATCGGTTGGTCGCACCTCCCCTTCGGGCGCCGCGACGACACGCTCGAAGAGATGATCGTGCAGGTGGCCCGCGGCGCCATCGCCGACGCCGACATCTCGTCGAACGACGTCGACGCGATGTGGCTCGGCCACTTCAACAGCGGGCTGGTCACCGACGGTTTCCCCGCCTCGCTGACCATCCAGGCCGACGAGGGTCTCCGCTGGAAGCCGGCGACGCGGGTCGAGAACGCGTGCGCGTCGGGCTCGGCGGCGATCTACAGCGCGATCAACGCCATCAAGGCCGGCGAGGCGGAGATCGCGCTCGTCGTGGGCGCGGAGAAGATGACCAACAACAGCACGGCCGACGTCACGACCGCGCTCGGCGGAGCCTCGTACCAGCGCGAGGAGTCGGGGCTGTCGTTCCCGCAGATCTTCGCCCAGTTCGCGCAGGCCTACTTCGCCGAGTTCGGCGACCACTCCTCCGCGCTCGCCACGATCGCCGCGAAGAACCACGCCAACGGTACGAAGAACCCGCTCGCGCACATGCGCAAGGACGTCGGCTTCGACTTCTGCAACACGGTGTCGGAGAAGAACCCGATCGTGGCCGAGCCGTTGCGAGTGACCGACTGCTCGCTGATCTCCGACGGTGCTGCGGCAATCGTCATCGCCTCCGACGACATCGCGAAGCAACACGACAAGGCGATCCGCTTCCGCTCGACCGCACACGTGCAAGACGTGCTGCCGATGTCGCGGCGCAAGCTCACCGACTTCGAGGGCCCGGCGCGGGCGTTCGCGGCGGCGTTCGATCAGGCGGGCATCTCGGTGCGCGACCTCGACTTCGCCGAGATCCACGACTGCTTCACCATCGCCGAACTGCTGGTGTACGAGGCGATGGGCCTCGCACCGAAGGGCGAGGGCGCCTCGGTGCTCACCGACGGCACCGTCTTCCCTGACGGCGATGTGCCGATCAACCTGTCGGGTGGGCTGAAGGCCAAGGGACACCCCGTGGGCGCGACCGGCGTGTCGATGCACGTGATGTCCGCGATGCAACTCGCCGGCGAGGCGGGCGACCTCCAGCAGCAGGGCGCGGAACTCGGCTGCGTGTTCAACATGGGCGGATCGGGCGTCGCCAACTACTGCTCCGTACTCGAACGTCGCCACTGACTTCGGGCCGATCCGGTCTCGAGCACCGACCCGACGGTCATGCCCGGTCTCCCTTCGCGGGCCGCGCCGACCCACGACTAGGTTGACCGGGCATCCGCCGTGGTCGAGCCGGCACGACGCGGGTCCACCCCCAACTCCGGC